>JAKAPY010000167.1 GCA_021811925.1 Thermoplasmata archaeon
AGAGGGTGGCCTATTGCCGTCGCTCCGCCGTTGACGTTGAATCTGTCAAGGTCTATGTTCAGCTCTTTCCTCACAACCAGCGATGCAACTGAGAATGCCTCGTTGTGCTCCACGAGATCAAAATAGGATATATCCTTCCCAAGTTTCTTGAGCAGTGCTCTTGTTGCTGGAACTGGCGCTTCAACAAAATCCCTGGGATTCAGTGATGCCTGGGTGAAACCTGTTATTTCGGCCACCGGCTTCAACCCGTATTCCCTGACTGCCTTCTCAGATGCAAGAAGAAGCGCAGATGCCCCGTCGCTCAGCTGGGATGAGTTTCCGGCCGTCAGGACTCCGTTCTTTGCAAAAGCAGAATTCAGCGCCGCAAGCGATTCCATGGTGGTATTCCTGATACCTTCATCCACAGACAGCTCAGGCATTTTTATGGCTTCTTTCTGGAACTCACCCCGGGCCCATGCTTTTTTTGCAAGTTCCTGGCTTCTCAGGGCAAATTCGTCTGCCTCTTTCCTGGTTATCCCGAACTTTCTGGCAGACTGTTCCGCAGAGTAGCCCATGTGCTCATGATAGAATGCATCTATGAGACCGTCCAGAAGCATGGAATCCTCAAGCTTAAGGTCCCTGTTCAGAAGCTGCTTCACTCCCCATCGGGTATAGGATGGCATCAGAAGCGGTGTTCCGCTCATGCTCTCCATTCCGCCCGCCACCACAATATCTTTCTCTCCAAGCATTATTTCACGGGACCCGGATTCCACCGCAAGCATTCCCGAGGCGCAGACTGTATTGACAGTATATTTTATAACACCGTCAGGAAGACCAGCGAGAGTTGATGCCTGGCCGGCAGGATTCTGGCCAACGCCAGCCCCTATAACGTTTCCCATTATAACTTCTTGAATGTTACTTGGCTTGAGTCCGGAATCAGTGACAACGGCAGACACTGCACGGGATCCCAGTTCAGGAGCGGGTACACCGGCAAGAGACTTCCCAAACTTGCCTATGGGAGTTCTCTTATATGAAATTACATAAACCTTCTCCATATTCATCTATGGAGTATTGACAGAATAAATAATATGTTTCCGAAATAGAAGGATCAGCTAACTATGGTGCCTTCCTCTATTTCCTTCTTGGTTCTGGTCTCTTTCTTTATAACGTATCTGGTTACATATCCAGCTACCAGATTGAGCGTTCTTTTTGACACGTCATTGGTTGAATTCTTTATAACGCCCCTGTTCTGACTGAAGTCCGTGTTGAAAACCCCGGGGTTTTTGTTAACAAGGTCTTCGGCGATCCTTTTTATGTTCGATGGTCTTATGCTTCCCATAGGTTCTATGTGATGGCGCAGGCATATAAAATCATTATGACTTGGCTCCATTGTTGCACTGGAATGCCTGCAACTACCGTCACGACGGGCCCTGCTAGGAAGATCGGCTCTATTCTAATTCAATTATGGAGGCACAACCAGGACAGGAATCTGGCTCAGCTTAATAATTTCTGAACTCACTGAACCCAGCAGCACCTTACTGAGTCCGGAGAGTTTCCTTGTCCCTGTGATTATCAGATCCACTCCGCGCTCAAGGGCAGCCCCGGTCATGGATCTGGCGATCTGCTCTCCCGGTGCGTCCAGCTTAAGGAAAGTCGCGTTGACATTCTGGTTTTCCAGCAGGTCCTTTGCCGCATTCAATATGGCTTCAGACGTGGCGTCATTCCGCTCATACATTGAAGGCGGAACATATGCATCGAAATTCGGTCCTGCACCGACTATGAGTGGAGCCACATAGCAGATTATAAATTCGTCAGCGATTGGTTTCATCTTAAGCGCAAATGCCAGAGCCTTCTTGGAGGCTTCAGAGTTGTCGAATGCTATTAGTATCTTCACCATAATCTATAGCTTAGTCATGTGAAATATTTTTCGGTGATGACCATTAAGCTGCTAAGTTATTAAGATCTAAGCCAGGAATGCTTTTTGGCAGGTTCGTCCATCAATTTTTCTATGAGTTCCCTCTGGGTCTGGCTCAGGTGTTTCGGCACAGCTACCCTGATTTCCACCAGAACGTCTCCTGATCCTCTGCCGTTCATGTGCTGGAAACCCGCCCCCTTTATGCGCAGGACTTCTCCAGGCTGCGTTCCTGCGGGAATCTTGAGGGTGAGCGTTTCACGAAAAAGCTTAATATCCTTCTCAACACCCAGAGCAGCCTCGGGAAAGCCGATTTCTTCAACAATGTAGATATCGTCATTTATACGCTTCATGTCAGGAGTTTCTTCGACGTTAAGCGCAACATAGAGATCCCCTGTCCTGCCGAAGTGGGACTGCCCCTTTCCCTTTATTCTCAGCCTCAACCTGTCTGGGGCGCCTTTTGGAACGGTGATCTCCAGATTCTCAGTCACGGGAACCGACCCGGTTCCATGGCAATCAGGGCATACCACAGACGGCACCTTTCCTCTTCCTCCGCAGGTCTTGCAAGTTGTGACTGTAACCATCCGGAAGAATCCCTGCCCCTGAACTACCCGCTGTTGCCCTGTTCCATTGCAGTCCTTGCAAGTAACCAGCTTTCCATCCTTGGAACCTGTGCCATGGCATGTCTGGCATTCAGCATTGCGCCTGTACTTGATAGTCTTCTTGGCTCCGTAGTACACGTCTTCCAGTGAGATGCGGAGATTGGTTAAGAGGTCGAGGTTTTCCCCACGATCACCCTGAAAGCCCGAGAAAAAGCTGTCGGAATTTCCAAAACCGAAATTCCCGCCAAAAATCCTGTTGAATATGTCCCCAAGATCACTGAAGTCGTTGAAATGTGAGAAATCCTGCCAGGTAAAGTTGCTTCCGCCTGAGCCGAATTCAACGTGGCCAGTCTGATCATACATTCTCCTCTTCTGCTCATCAGACAGGACCTCGTAAGCTTCGCTGATTTCCTTGAATTTCTCCTCAGCCTGTGCCTTGTTATCCGGATTGGCATCGGGATGGTATTTCTTGGCAAGATTTCTGAATGCTTTCTTTATTTCGTCAGGCGTTGCATCCCTGCTAACACCCAGTATTTCATAATAGTCCTTAGCCATCTATGCCGGCTTCCTCCCTCAGCTTATTTTTCCTTGAAGTCGGCGTCAACTGTTTTGCCTTCATCTGAGGCCTGACCTGTCCCGGATGTTTGCTCAGTCTGCTGTTCTGCCCCTGCAGATCCTGCGGCGTCCTGTGTCTGGTACATCTTGGCACCTATGTCCTGGATCTTCTTGGATAGTTTTTCTGAGAGTTCGTCAATCTTTGCAATATCCTTCTTGGAAATGGCTTCCTTGAACTGCTTGAGGTCTTCCTGTATGTCCTTCTTTGCGGCTTCATCTATCTTGTTTCCGGCCTCATTTATGGTTTTCTCAATCGTATAGCTGAGAGTTTCCGCGGCGTTTATCTTTTCCACTTCTTCTTTCTTCTGCCTGTCCTGTTCTGCAAACTCCTCAGCCTGTTTCTTCATTTTCTCGATCTCTTCCTTCGACAGCTTGTTAGTAGCACTTATTGAAATGCTCTGACTCTTGCCTGAACCCTTGTCCACTGCAGAAACATGCAGTATGCCGTTGGCGTCTATATCAAATGTTACCTCGATCTGAGGAATACCTCTTGGTGCAGGCGGAATTCCCACAAGGTTGAACATTCCAAGTGATACATTGTCTGCTGCCATTGGCCTCTCACCCTGTACAATGTGGATTGTGACCGCTGTCTGCATATCGGCAGCAGTTGTGAAAACCTGGGACTTTTTGGTTGGGATTGTTGTGTTGGCAGGAATTATGGGAGTGGTGACACCACCAAGTGTTTCGATTCCAAGGGTCAGCGGGGTAACATCCAGAAGAACTATGTCCTTTATCTCTCCGGATAGGACTGCTCCCTGTATTGATGCGCCAATTGCAACGCACTCCATTGGGTCAACTCCACCTTCGGCCTTCCGGCCGAAGTAATCCTCCACAAACTTTCTCACCATAGGTATTCTGGTAGGTCCTCCCACAAGGATAATCTTTGTGACATCTGATTTGCCCATCTTTCCTCCCTCAAGAGCTTTGTCCAGTGGGGTTTTGCAGCGGTTGACAATGGGTTCAATGAGCTCCTCGAATTTTGACCGGGTAAGGGTATAGTTCAGGTGCTTGGGGCCATCCTGTGTG
>JAKAPY010000168.1 GCA_021811925.1 Thermoplasmata archaeon
CACCTCAATCTGCGGATTGTCAAAATCGAAGAGCTCCTCCATCTGGCTCGTGAGTGATTTGATCACTCCTCCCTTCCTGCCTATAACAAGACCAGGTCTCTCTGCTATGAGCGTCACCCTGGTGCCGAGCGGCGTCCTTTGAATGTCTATGCCTCCGAATCCGGCCCTGTCGACCGCCTTCATCATGTACTCTTTAAGAAGGACCCTTCTTGTGTTTTCGTTGATAAACTTCCTTTCACCTGTCATTTATTAGCCTCACTTTACCTCTTCGAGTATAACCTCTATGTGAACCCTCTCCCTCTTCCATTGGCCGCTCCTTCCGTGCGCCCTTGGCCTTGAGAAGTCATATGCCTGGCCCCTGTGGGAAGAGATAGTGTGTATCCTCATGCTGTCCGCGTCAAGACCCTTGTATTCGGCGTTATGCTGCGCCTCCTCAATTGCCTTCTTCACAACCCGTGCGGCCTTGACTGGAAAACGGCCGGGGCCGACATCCTTCTTGTGCGTCACTAGCTTGTTGTATCGCCTGAATGCAATCGCACGCTTCAGCGATATGACATCGTCCAGCAGCACAAGCGCATTCTCCACCTTCTTTCCGCGGAGCGACCTGCATATCTCGCGCGCATGCTTAGGTGATATGTCGGAGTCCTTGAGCAACGCGCGCGCTGTCGTGTCAGCATCCGTCTGTTGAGTATAACCGCACATTCTTTTCACCTCACTTCAAAGGCAGGAACTTCGAGCCTCTTGTAGCTCCAACACCCGGACCGGAGTGGTGCGTGAAGCGGCGAGTGCTTGAAAACTCGCCAATCGCATGGCCGATCATTTCGGGCTTGATTTCAAGTTCTTTATACTCCTTCCCGTTGTAGACAGCAATCTTCTTTCCGACGAAATCCGGGAGTATGAATATCTCACGCCTGTGGGTTTTGACTGCCTCACCATCCGAGCCGCGGAGCCTGTCGACAAAGATCTGCTGCTCTCTGTTCAGGCCCCTCTTGTATGACCTGCGGGCCCTTGCGGGCAATATGGGGAGAAGTTCGCTAAGTGACAAAGCAAGGAGCTGTTCAAGGGTGTATCCACGGTAGGTGAATTCCTTCTTCCTTCTCACCGAAATCTTGGCCTTTCTCTTTCCTCCCTTCTTCTTCGCAAGCTTGCTCTCCAGCGTCTCATCTACCATCTAAATCAACCCCTCCTCTGTTTCTTTTTTGGAGAAAGCCTTCCAACCTTCTGTCCAGGCCTCATGCCTCTCCCAACTGTGCTTGGCCTTCCCACATGTTGATGCGAGCCGCCACCGAACGGGTGGTTGACCGGATTCATGGCAACTCCGCTGACATGGAGATAATCCCTTGCCTTTGCATTCATGGCGTGAAACTTCTTCCCTGACTTCGCGAAAGGCTTGTCCTTCCTGCCACCACCGGCTGGAATACCCACAGCCGCATAGCACCTGTTGTCGAGTCTCTTGAACGAGCCCGAAGGGAGCTGCACGGTAGTCAGCTCGCCGTGGCTTATCACCGTGGCCGCGGTCCCGGCTGTCTTCACGAGCTTGCCGCCATCTCCAGGCCTGAGCTCAAGATTGTACACCTGGATTCCTTCCGGAACCTCCCCGACCGGGATGACATTTCCGCGCTCGAGTTCTGCCCCGGGGCCAATCTGTATTTCCTGGCCGACAAAGCTTCCTTCTGCAGCTATGATATACTCTTCCTTTCCCGAAAAATCGACTTTCATTAATGGTGTGCTTCTGCCCGGAGCGTGGACGATGTCCAGCACCCTGCCCTTGCCGTTCCTTGCAGTAGGATGCTTGCCTGGCGCCAGATGCTTGAAGCTTGGTGATCTGTAGTTCGGCCCACCCTTTCCTCTCCTCTGAGTTCTGAGTCTCTTTCCCATTAAATCACCTTCAGATGATACCTATCCTCACGCCAATGTCTTCTGCCGAGTAGTTGTCCTTCAGCTTGATTATCGCATGCTTTCCGTCGGAGCGTATCTTGACGTTGACCCTTGCTACTTCGACCTCGTAGCGTTTTTCGAACGCCTCCTTTATCTCCGCCTTCGTCGCATCCCGCCTGACTATGAATTCGAGTCTGTTTCCGTCTTTCAGCTTCTGCCTTGCAGTTCCTGACATTGAATTCATCGTCTTTTCAGTGACATACGGGTGCGTCAGCACGTTGTACTCACTCAATTCCTCTATGTATGATCCTCGCTTGGCCAAATCAGTCCCTCCTGAGCATCTCAATTGCCTTCTGGCTGAAAACGACGAGCCTCCCCGGGGAACCGCCCGGAGCAAGGCGTTCTGTGTTGAGGTCGGATGGCGTGCACACTTCAACACCGGGAAAATTCCTTGCGCTCTTGAGCAGTGGTGTTTCGCGAGATGAAACAACAACAAGCGGCCCCCTGGGCTGCCTGTATCTCCTGTTTCGCATCTTGCCACGGCCCGGACGAATTGTGCGGCCGTCCCTGGCCCTTATGACATCATCCAGGATGCCAATGCTGCCGAACATCTGTTCCACTTCTGCTGACTTTGATATTGATTCTGCGCCATCCTCCAGAACGACTGGAAGGGACACACCTTCTTCAACAACATGTCCTCTCGCCCTGACAAGTGTCATGCTTGCGGTAGAAGCAATGCATGACGCCCTGGCCATGCTTCTCTCTTTTTCGTTGATCTTGATTGCCCAATCGCGCTCTGGTCGTGGGGGATGAGCTCTTCTTCCACCCACATTGTTAGGGGACTGAGCACCCGTTGACTGACCCTTTACCCTCTGAACCCTTGCCACTCCGCGGCCCTTTCCCCACGTCTCGACCGAATGCCTCATTCCTGCCCGTGACATCGGCCCGTACGACTGTCTCCTGTTTGAATGGGAGGCAGTGAAATCCTTCCTTATCACGTCCGGCCTGAATTCAGTGGAAAACACCTTTGGCAGTTCTATTTCACCCTTCACCTCACCGCTGACGGAGTAGACATATGCATATCCATCCTTGAGCGCGGGGGCACTCTCCTCAACAGTCTGGACTTCTTTCGGCATTTCAGACCCCCTGCTTCGATTCATTTGAAATGTATGTAAGGGTGGGCGCTTCCTTTATTTTCACAAGTGTCGGGCGGACGGCATCCCGGAGCCTTATCAGCCTCTTGGCCGGTCCAGGAACGCTCCCATGAAGGAGGAGATAGCTGCTGCTTACCTTGCCGTAGTTTAAGAAGCCCCCCTTTGGAGTGACTTCCTCTCCCTTGTCCCCGACCTTGAGGACACGTTTGTTCAGCTCCGTCCTCTGGTGATATCCCATTTGTCCGCTCTGTGGAACCGTGGGCCAGATGTAGCCAGGCCTTTTCGGGCCCAGAGTGCCTATCATTCGCCTGTGCTTGCTGTTCTTGTGGGACAGCAGTTTTACACCCCATCTCTTCACATGGCCCTGAAAACCCTTGCCTTTTGTAACAGCTATGACGTCGACAACATCGCCGTCCTTGACGTAATCCTTCACACCTATCTCTTTGCCCAGCAGCGACAAAGCGTACTCGAGCCTCTTGTCGTAAGCACCGCCGCCGACCCTCATTTCCATCAGTTCGGGCTTTTTCTTCGGGATGCCGGTAACAAGAGAGGGTTGAGTATGGACAATTACATTGACCTCTTCGCCCTGCAGCTTCTTGATTGTTTCAATTTCGGATGCAAGGCTGGTATTTGCACCGACTGCCACTTTCCTCTTCAGTTCCTTGTCCAGCCTGTCACTCCACAGTTCCCCCACAGTCTTCAGACCGTAGCCATCGTTCTGGTACACGCGGATGGCAGCCACCTTCAATGGCGGCGCCTCGATGACGGTAACAGGCACCTGGACCTCCTGCCCTGCTGTCGTGGAGGTTGGTCTGTAATCGATCAGTATGGCATGGGTCATACCTGCCTTGTAACCCGCGAAACCCTGTATTCTTGGAGCTTCGCCTGGTTCTGGCCACGTATCGAGCTTCGGAACTTCGCGCTTCGCCCTTTTTCTCGGCGAATATCCCATCGACCCACGTCTTGGTCTTCTTCTGTTTGGCATCGACTAACACCTTCTATCTGACAGGCGGCACTGCCCGTCTGGCAGTGGCTCCTTCAAACACCAATCCTTGTTTCTATGCAACCGTGACGCCGCCTAGATCG
>JAKAPY010000169.1 GCA_021811925.1 Thermoplasmata archaeon
CAATAGGCTCAGACAGCAGGATAGGGCACAACATAAAGATATGGCATCACTCCAGCCTGGGGCCTGGAACAAGGATGCTTCACACGTGATAACATGAGACTTTACGCCTGGGATAGATACGAGCCCGTCAGGGCTACAAATGCCGGCCTTGCGATTGCGAGATACTTTGGTGAAAACTGCACCATCGGGACGGGGCGGGACGGCCACTCCGTGTCGAGGTTCATAAGACGATGCATAGTGAACGGGCTCGTCAACTACGGCGCCCAGGTTCTTGATTTCAGGGTTGTTCCAAGTCAGGTGGTAAGGTACGGCCTGGTGAAGCAGCGCCTCGACGGGGCCGTCTACATATCATACTACAAAAATGAGATCCAAATCCACATCTACGGGAAAGATGGAAAGAACCTGAGGGGAGAAGAGCACCTGAAGATAAGGCTGGAAGCGGAAAAGATCACCGGTGCCAGCGCTGCAATAGCGGATGTGGGTTCGCTTATGCAGTATACCAACGGCATTGATGACTATGTCGATTATCTGCTTTCAAAGGTCGATGGCATGGGCGACGGGAAGTGGCTCATAGATACGCAGGGAGATCCGATATCGCTCGTTGTCGAAGCGGTCTTCAGCAAGCTCAATCTTGACTACATGATATTCAACCCGATGTTTACGTCAGACGTGGAGCTCAAGCCGAAGGAGGAGTTCATCACGGCCCTTAAGGAAGGGAATTTTGCACATGGAGTCGTTGTGGAAAGGGATGAACTGCTTGGTGCAAACTATTACGGCAGGGATGGAAACGCCGTTCGCTTCAATTCACTGGAGCAGCTTCTGAACAGCGCGGCGGGCAGGAAATAAAAACCATTCCTGTCGCCTGCCGCTGCACCGAAACTGCCATCGAAGCGCTTCCGCGCCGATACATTATCCCAGGTGCCTGACCACCTTGACTTCCTCGACCGTTATAAGCCCGCCCCTTACCATCTCGCTGATAACTGGCAGAAGCGAATTTATCTTCTTTTCAGAGTCGACCGATTCGACCACCATGGGCATGTCTTCGCTCAGCCTCAGCGGAGTCGAGGCGTGCAGGACGCTCCTCTTTCCGAAGCCGTATATTCCACGTGTAACAGTCGCTCCCCACACTCCCTGCTGCCTCAGGTAATGCACGACTGCCTTGTATGCCGGCATGTTCTGATAGTGGTCCGATTCGCCCACGTAAATGCGCATTCTGACTGCTTTCTCCTCAAGTTCCAATTCATCCGCCTCCAACCAGTATACCAATGATCCTACCGAAAAGCGCTCCTCCTACACAGACAATGGCATTCAGGAATATGTTGACAAGTGCGGCCGTGACGCGTGTCTCGGCAAGCAGCTCCACCGTCTCAAGCGTGAAAGTCGACAGTGTTGTGTAGCCGCCGAACACCCCCACGAAGAGAAAGAGCCTCATGTCCTGAGGCATTACCCCTTTTCCTGCTGCGAGGAAGAAGACAAACGCCAGGAGGAGACTGCCGCTGAAATTCACAATGAAAGTCCCCCACGGAAAGTCACCCCTGGTGAATGCTCCGCTAACCGAATATCTCAGAACGCTCCCTATAGCACCGCCAGCTGCAATCAGCAGCATGAGTTTTATCTGATTTCCGTCCAATTCAACACTCTCAAGCAGGCACGGAACCCTGAAGCCCCGCAGCCCATCCGTCCACTTTACGCACAGAAGCCATCAGCCGTGGACAGGGCGGTTATTGGTGAGCTTCATCACCGGAGTGGCGACATCGGGATTGGTTAATAAAACTTGTGCAGAAATGGTCCGCGATGGCGGACAGCAACTGGTCAAGTATCTTCAAATAGATATTGAGGGTAATCAGGCGAACTCCCTATGCGGCTCTTCAATTTCGAGGCTGGATCACGCTCGGTCATTGCAATATCGTTTGCTGACCTTGTCAGGACACTTGGAAGGTCCTCCGCAGTGCTGATGCTGCCCATATACTTCCTAGAAGTGAGGCATGTCAGCTTCATTGTGATTGGTTCTGTTCTTGCAGTCGCCTCCATAGTCGCATCGCCGCTTTCACTGGCAGGCGGTGGAATCGCGGACAGGATAGGAAGAAGGCCCCTGTTCACGCTCCTTCCACTGCTCTCGTGCCTTCTTTTCTCGTCAATATCGGCCGAGATCTTCCTCAATGTGCCTGTGATATTTCTCTTCCTCACCCTTGTGATGACTTGGCCGGTAAGCAGCCTGCAGGGAACGGTCGATTCAGCTGTAATATCCGATGTGACCCTGCCGCAGGAAAGGACGCACGCATTCAGCCTCATGAGACTCGCGGCAAACCTTGGCTTCTCTCTTGGACCCGCACTCGGGGGAATAGTGTCAACGGTGAATTTCGGTTACGCATTCATTATACCGGCCGCTGCCAACATTGTCGAGGAATTCGTCTACCTCAGATATGTCAAGGAGAGCAGGCCGCTTCTGACAACTCAGAGGAAAAGGGAGGGAAGAAGAGTCAGGCTGCCTTTAGACGACCGTGTATTCCTGCTGATTGCACTTGTGCTGACTTTCTGTGAATTCTGCATAGGGCAATGGGGCAATACACTTACCCTCTTCCTTTCACATTCGTATGGCTATTCCACCGCGAGCATCGGGCTCGTCTACTCACTCAATGGAGTCATTGTGGTACTCCTGCAGCTTCCTGTGAACAATGCACTGAGCAGATTCTCCGACACGGTCAGGCTGATGCTTGGAATGGTGCTGTATTCGGCGACTTTTCTAATCTTCGGCCTTACGGACATCCTCGGGCTGCTGCTGGTGAATGTTGTTTTCCTGACGATCGGAGAGAACACATTCAGTCCAACTTCGACATCATTCGTTTCCAGGATAGCTCCCGCCGACAGGAGGGGAGAGTACTTCGGCTCATACAATGCCATGGTCCTTTTCACAACCCCGGCTTCCTCCTTTCTCGGGGCTGCCCTGCTGACATGGTTTTCCGGCACGCCTGACATAATGTGGGGCATTGTCTCGGCACTTTGCGCAATGGCCGTCCTGCTGCTCAGGCTGTCAGGCAGAAAGGTTGCATCATCCGGAAGGGAATACGAGCGCCAGACCGTTGAGGCTGGTTAATGCTGCCTGCAGTGCAGCTGGCCGTGGCAACGCTTCAGCTATCAGGCTTTGTTCCGTATTTCTTCCTTACATAGCTTACAACAATCATCGATCCTATTGCGCCGCTCAGGCCCCCCAGCAGGAGGGAGGAGACCATCAATACAACGAATGTGGCATATCCGCCGAAGAGCGTTACACTGAAAGGAATGTCGCTTACTGAAGTCAGCTTGAGGTGGAAGAATATTACCATTGTGGAGGTGGACATGAGCGATGGAAGACCGCAAAGCCAGAAATCATATTTCCCCCTCCTTGACATCGAGCCGAAAATGACTCCCGAGAGAACAAGGAAGTAGAGGCTTCCTGCATAAAGTATGAAGACATCCATGATCAGCGATCCGAAAATCACTGACCATAGCTGAAGTTTGAGCTGCTCGCTTGCAATGGTGAACTTCAATTCTATTTCCTTCCAGTTGCCCAGAGCCTTAGTAACAAGGCGGTTAAAATATTAACCCGAGGGGGAAGAGTTATTATGTTTGCGGCAGATGGAGAAAGGAAGGAAAATGCACGATGGAAAGCATGGAATGGAAATAGGTGGCTCAAACATGAGCAAATGCGCCGAAAACCATGGCAGGATCGTAAAAAGTGATGAGGCGACAATAACATTCGAGGACGGCGTCGTTGTAAGAAAGGGAACAATGGAAATAGTGCATGATCCGCGCAATAAGACACGAGAGCAGCCTTAATACTGAAAGCAATAAAAGCAGCTTCCCCATCCACCCCACATGGGAATTTTCAGCTTCGAGGGAAGGAGGCCGATCGTGCACAATGGGGCCTACATTTTTCCCAACGCATCAGTCATAGGCAAAGTAAGCGTTGGTGAAAACGTCTGGATTGGCCCTGGTGCAGTCGTCAGGGGAGATTACGGCGAGGTTGATATAGGGGATTTCACGGCTGTTGAGGAGAATTGCATAATCCACGCCAGGCCCGGTGAGAAGACCACGATAGGAAAACATGTCACGCTTGGACACGGATGCATAATCCA
>JAKAPY010000170.1:0-678 GCA_021811925.1 Thermoplasmata archaeon
ATCTTGCTCATTTCCTGTTTTGCCAGAGCCAGATTGAAACTGTAGGGGGTGATATTGCTTGGATTGTAGTCCGGGAAGCCTGGAGGCACGGGCCCGACCCATTGTGCAGCGTTTCCACCGAATGCATCATTTATGATCGCAGAGTAGTTGAGGGCGTGCACAACAGCCGCCCGGACATCTGTGTTGTTGAAATATGGCGCTGTAAGGTTGAAGAACAGATACCATGCACCCTGGGTCGCACCGTATATTATTGGTGTCTTGGTTACGGCCACATTGCTTATTCCGCTTAGCGCGCTGCTTATTGTCGGGCTGAAGGAAAAGCCCATCATCTGGGCGCTTCCGGACTTCATATCTGTAATCGCACTCGACACGGTGCCCGGAAATTCAAGATCGACATTCATCTTGGCCGGTGCAATGGCGCTGTTCAGTTTAGAAGCAGAAAGATTGTTGGCCCAGTAGCCGGGGTTCTTTGTCAGAGTCAGGTGGTCGCCCTTTATCCACTGGCCAAGCATGTACGGCCCAGTGCCAAGAGCATTGTCAGAAAGGTATGAGTTTGGCTGGTTTGGTATCACACCACCATTAGAGTTGACAAAGGAAGGATCAACCGCAGCGGCAATGGGGGCTGTTAGAGTCTGAAGGAAGTATGGATAGTAGTAAGGACCATTGTATCCTCCTCCG
>JAKAPY010000170.1:688-4113 GCA_021811925.1 Thermoplasmata archaeon
ATCTGCTGACGGACGTGTTCAGGTTCTGCTCGAGAACGAATGCCTCACTTCCATTCAACAGCATGGCCCTGTTAATGCTGTACCACATGACGTAGGCGTTGAATGGGTTGCCGTTGCTGAATGTGACGTTCTGTCTGAGAGTGAATGTATAGTTCAAACCGTTTGGACCGACAGTCCAGCTGCTTGCAAGCATGCCGACGAAACTGGTAACCGATGAGTTATCATACGCCACCAGCGTCTGGTATATCTGCTGTACAACGCCCCAGCCCGGGGTGGACGATGTTATTGCGGGATCAAGCGAATCTGGCCCGCTTTCAGCAGCAACAACAAGCGTCTTGACCTGTGCGGCGGGCTTGTTCAAAAGAACGTACCCCGCCGAGGCAGAAGCGATTATAATTACAACAATCACGACGATTATTACTTTCGTAATATTTCTCATCTGATGTCCCCGGTAGAAATTGTCTTCTGGGCAGATTGATATTGAAACATATAAATCTTTGCGGCAGTTCCTTTACAACTATCCCATCATTTGATGCAAACGTGCACTGATTTTCCAACTTTATTCATGCATAACAGAACAAAATGCAGAATAAATGAAGATTTACTGAAAAAAGGTTCGCCATATTACGGACCAAGCGGAAACAACCCGAATGCAAATCATGAGGGATCGCCATAGGTTGTGTAGTGCCACCCCTTCCTCGCGTCTCCGGTCGTGTCGATGTAAACATGCTTGATCTGAGTGTAATCCTCGAGGGAATAAATTGACATGTCCTTTCCGAATCCAGATTGTTTGAATCCACCGTGCGGCATTTCGGAAGTGATAGGCAGGTGATCATTTATCTGAACTGCCCCGAACCTGAGCCTGCCTGCCAGGACCATTGCTTTCCTGACATCCCTTGTCCACACTGAGCTGTGAAGTCCGTAGACAGTGTCATTTGACTTTTCAACCACTTCTTCGATATCCTTGAACCTGAGTACCGGGAGAACGGGGCCGAATATCTCCTCCCGGGCAATGCGCATATCCTGCTCCACATTGCTGAAAACAGTTGGCTCGAAGTAGAAGCCTTTCTTCAACGATGAGGGCCTCTTGCCGCCCGCCTCCAGCTTCGCGCCCTCTTCCCTGCCAAGAATTGCATAATTTTCCACCTTGTCCCTGTGAGCGGACGAAACAAGCGGCCCCATGTCGGTACTCCTGCTCATTGGATCGCCAATCCTCACCTTTGCTGTCTCCTTGACAAGCAGGTCCACAAATTCAGCGTATACTTTTTCCTGGACGTAAAACCTTGAGGCTTGCGTGCAATCCTGTCCCCCGTTGACATAACCGGCGGCAGCAGCCCCCTTGGCGGCCGCTTCGACATCAGCATCGTCAAAGACAACGAATGGAGCCTTACCTCCGAGCTCAAGATGCAGCTTCTTGAGAGTTGAAGCTCCGCGTTCCATTATCTTCTTGCCAGTTGAAGTGTCGCCTGTCAACGAAATCATGTCCACTGCATTGCTGGAAACAAGCTCGTTACCGACAAGCTCTCCCGGGCCCGTTATTACATTCACAACTCCTTTCGGAAACCCCGCCTTTTCGCACAGCTCTGCAAACTTTATTGTCGTGAGGGGAGTCACACTGGCGGGTTTGAGTATGACCGTGTTTCCCGTTGCAAGAGCAGGCCCTGCTTTCCAAATCGCCATCATCCAAGGGTAATTCCATGGCGTGATTTGCCCTATCACACCGATTGGTTCCCTTCTTATGAAGCTCGTTCCTGTTGTCAGGTACTCCTGCGCGGGTAAACCGGAGAGTGCTCTCGCGGCACCGGCATAGAACCTCAGATTGTCGACTGAGAATGGGAAGTCGCCGTCTCTCGCCTGTTTTATTGTCTTCCCCTGGTTCCTCGATTCAAGCGTTGCGAGGGTGTCGATTTCATGTTCAACCATGGTAGCAAGATTGAACATTATCTGAGATCTTTCAGATGGAGACATTCGTGGCCATCTGCCATTATCGAACGCGTCCCTAGCTGCATCAACGGCTGCCCTCGCTTCTGACACGCCGCACCGTGGAACTTCTGCAAGTATCTCTTCCGTCGCGGGATTGATTACCTTCTGCCTTTCCCCGCTGCCTGATTCGACCCATTCGCCACCGATGTAGTTCTTGAATAACATGACTTCTCCCGTGAAATCACTCCCCTGCCATTTGTGACGGCCGACACGTGTAGAATGAAGCGAGATGATATATCTTTGCGGCAATCCAGATTACTTACCCTCAGACTGCAATACAATCAATAGCACAATCCACCAATAGGGCTTTGTTCGGTGCTTCCTGTTTATTGTAAAGGTTCAGGGCCAGACCAATGCTTTTCAAATTTCTCAACGACTGATGCTCATTGAGCTTGTGACCCGAATTCGGAAGTCGAAAAGCACATGCAATCGCCGACATGCGAATGTGAACGAATTAAAAGGCAGGAAGTATGAGAATCACACGGTTGCGCTTGATACTGAATCACTGTGCCGGACCGAGCTGTAAATACGGTTCCAGAGTGGAATGAGCATAAGAAGAATGATTACTGTTGCAATATTGCTTTCAGGCGCATAGTTCGTGACCCAGACCTGGAGAGGGATTGTTAATGCGTTTGTGGGCATAAAAAGGAGAGGAACAGCTGCCAGTGGCATCAGCATAGAGAGAACTGCCACTGCAATCGCCATAAAGGCAATGTACCTTGTTCCTTCTTCCTTCAGCACGCCCTTGCTTGAACACCTCAGGGCCAACGAAGCGTTGAGTGATGCAAGGCAGGATATCAGCACTGAAAACAGGAGATTGCCCGCGAGAAGCATGAGCATAATGTTACCTGTGAGTGCCCATTGGACTCCTGAGTTGTAATAAGCGAAGAATGAACCGGAATGGACAAAGAAGTAAGGATTGGGTGTCTTTGTCGCAGTGAGGAGTGGCAAAACACTGCTTGGATAATAGATGATCATGCTGTTAGCGTATCCGTAAAGCAGCCAATATGTGACCGCCACAGCTGTCGCAATAAGGCGGTTGCCGAGCCTCCCTACTTCATTCATGAAATTACCGGCGCCCCGCTGCATTCACAATTTTTCAACCCTTTGGCCTCCGTCATGGACTCGATGCCAATGCGACGCATTAATTGAAAACTCAACGGTTACTTGAACATTGGCGTGTGCCGTGGAAATCATGTTTCATCTGACATCAGCAGCGGCCTGAGCTTCCTGAGATACCTGTAGACTATGAATGCGATGACGGCGTTCATGAAGAATATCATCGCAATGCCGAGCACGACAAACTGAGAAGGCGTGTAAGTATACTGCGGTATCGAGCTGTGAGAGTAGATGCCCGGAAGGACAATAAACAGAACAGAGAGGGCGGTGTCTGAACAGAACCATAGGACAATCAATGCTGATTTCGGGAGTGAAGGCAGATC
>JAKAPY010000171.1 GCA_021811925.1 Thermoplasmata archaeon
ATCTATCTCAGAACCTACCTTTTCCATCCTTCCGCGCAGCTTCGCACGGTAGTTGTCGTTGTTGTAGATGATGGATTCGTAGTCGTTCTGTGTCATCTCGTTTCTCGCTATCCTTGTCTTTGCTCCCTGTTCAATGATATCACATACTCTCAGCTCCTCCTCCAATTTTTCATTCTCCTTTCCAAGCATGTCTAGCCGTCTCGTCAGCCTGTCTACTTCGGACAGCTGCTTCTTGGTCTCTTCCTCTTCGCCGTAAATAAGTAATAGTGACCCTCGCAGGATCAGGCTTCCTATGGCTCCGCCTATGGCACCGACTATCAGCACGATCGCAAAAACAAATACTTCCTGCGGAACGCCGGAGGAAGCTGTGAAGAACGAATTGAAGAAAATGAATGGTGCCATCAGCACCCTGTTGTACTCCAGTATGCCAAGCCAAGAAATCAGTGATGTAATGACAATAAGTATTGATGCAGAGGCAAACGCACCCGAAGCTCCGGTGAGCACACGCCTGCTCGTGATTGCCCCCGCCACAAGCGATGCAATGAAAAGTGTCACAAAACCGTAGGAGGCAAGGAGGCCGGGAACAGTAACCCCGTAAATCAGGAGCGTCGCACCTGCCCCGCCAATGAAAGCCCGTAGACCTAAGTTTACCCTAAACACCGACCCATCCTCTCAGTCATCAGGAAATTATTCCTGAACAGCACCCAGTTGCCGCAGTACCTGCCAGCATGACGATGTTATCAAGGTTGATAATTTATAAATTGTGGTCCAAAACGAAATATGATTTGTACGCTCGCTTTGCCGAATCACGGTGTGAACCATCCGGCAATTCAACCCTTCGCAAGCCTCGTCAAAGGTTTATCATGTCGTTCAGCACCCGAAGCGAGGTCTTCTGGTCCTCCCACTTCAGCCTGTCGTTAGCCGTTTCGTAGTCGACCCATTCAAAAGCGGTGTGCTCTGATGAGAGCTTTATCTCCTTTGTGTCCACCTGCACTCCGAAGGTATGCTCCTCGATGTCGTTGCCGTCCTTGCTGTATCCGTATGGGACACGCAGGTCGATAATGTAACTTAACTCACCAATGCCAGTCTCCTCCATTACCTCCCTTTCGAGTGCTTCGAGGAGCTGTTCATTTTTTTCGACATGGCCGGTGATTGGCGTCCAGTAGTCTCCCCTGTCGGCAGGCCGCTTCATGAGGAGATACTCCACGTTCTGGTCTGAATGGTAAAGGATTGCCATAATTTTCATGATCTGAGCCATACCAGCACACAGCCTGAACGGGCGCAACAACACTCACATATGATAAACCCTTTGCTTTCTGTTGGCTGCGAAGTGAGTTGGAGGCTGCTAGACCCAGCCCCTCCTTATGATGTCTCTCCCCACTATCATGCGCTGTATCTCATTGGTGCCTTCGTATATCTCCGAAATCCTCGCATCCCTGTACATGCGTTCGATTTCCGAACTCTTCACGAAGCCCACTCCACCGTGTATCTGGAGGCTCTCATCGACGCAGAACGATGCTGTTTCGGAGCCAAAGCATTTTGCCATCGCCGCTTCCCTCGTGAGCTGCCTTCGTTCCTCCTTCTTCCACTTTGAAGGATCGGTGCCCAGCTTCTCCGCCTTCCAGGCTGTCATGTATGTGATGTACCTGAGCAATTGAGTCCGCATCCCCATTTCTGCGATCTTGAACTGTATGGCCTGCTGCTCGGATATGGGTCTGCCGAATTGAACCCTTTTCTTCGAGTAATCCACAGCAAGCTCAATAGCCCTTTCAGACGCTCCTAGGGAACATGCAGAGAGTGAAATCCTTCCCACATCAAGCGAAGTCATCGCGACCTGGAAGCCTTTTCCCTCGCCGCCGATGACACTGTCCTCCGGAACATGCACCCCGTCGTAGAATACCTGCATGGTGCTGCTTCCCCTGATGCCCATCTTCTCCTCCTCCCTTCCGAGAGAAAGTCCCTTCATGCCCCTCTCGACCACGAAGGCGGTAATGCCTTCGCCATGCTCGGATGCGGGTGCAGTCTTTGCAAATACAATGTAGGTGCTTGCTTCCTTGCCGTTGGTTGCCCACATCTTGGACCCGCTTATGGTGTATCCGTCCCCGTCCCTGACGGCAGTTGTCTGAATGGATGATGCATCAGATCCCGCCCCTGGTTCCGACAGGTTGAAAGATATGATCTTCTCTCCCTTCGCGGCAGGGACCAGGTACCTCTCTTTCTGTTCCTCCGTTCCGTAGTAAAGCAGGGCCGAGCTGCCCAGCGAAGAGTGTGCACCTAGAATTGTGCCCACGGAGGCGTCCACCCTTCCGATTTCCTCCATGAGTATGCAATAGCCTATCTTGCCTAGTCCTGCGCCGCCGTACTTTTCAGGGACCGGGGCGCCCAGGTATCCCGCAATCGCCATCTTTCTTATGACAGACTCCGGGAATTTGCCCTCCCTGTCTATTTCGGCAGATAAGGGCCTGAGCTCTTCTTCCATGAACTCCCTCACTGCTTTTCTCAGCAGAATCTGTTCATCCGTGAATTCGAATTCTATCATGGGCTGAACCGGCCTGCTCACCTGCTGTAGTCGTAGAAACCTTTCCCGCTCTTCCTGCCCAGGAGCCCTGCCTGCACCATCCTCTTCAGTATTGCAGGCGGCCTGTACTTTGGATCGCCGAATTCCTGGAAAAGCACCATTGAAACATCATATGCAATGTCAAGTCCTACCATATCGGCGAGCTCCAGAGGACCCATGGGCCAGCCTGCCCCCGCCTTCATGGCCGTGTCTATGTCCTCAGCCGTTGCAAGCCCTTCCTGGAGTATGAAGCACGCTTCATTCTGTGCCGGCACCAACAGCCTGTTCACCACAAAACCAGGCGACTCCTTCACCTTGACGGGTACGAGGGGCCTCCTGTGATTCTTGAGCGTCCTCAGGAATGAAACGACTTCATCCGCCAGGCTCTCCGATGACCTCAACCCCGGTATGACCTCCACCAGTGGCAGTGTGTAAGGCGGATTGAAGAAATGGGTGCCTATCACCCTGCCGGGTCTGGATGTCGCCGATGCGATGGCAGTTATGTATATTGAAGAGGTGTTGGAGGCAAGAACTGCCCCTTCCCCCGTGTTTGAATCAAGTTCCCTGAAAATCTCCTTCTTCACTTCGAGCTTCTCGAAGGCCGCCTCAATCACAAGATCGACGTCGGCCAATTCCTTCCACGATGTGGTTGTCCTTATCCTCGACAGCGTCTTCCTGCTCTCCGCCTCAGTGAACGAGGGCCTGAGCTTCCGCCTGACCTGCTCCTTCTGCTCGTCTGTGAGGACGAGCCCCAGGGCCTCAACCTTCTTTATCTCCTCGTCGGCACGCCTCTCCTGATATGAGACAAGGTGGCCCAGTATCCTTTCTATGTTCCTTATCCCCTTCTGGACCAAATCGTCGTTCATGTCCCGGAGCACAACTTCCAGACCGTTGAACGCCATCACTTCAGCTATCGCGGAACCCATTGTACCCGCGCCTACAACACCTACCCTTTCAATCGAGAGCATCGAAGCACCTTCCGTCGCTCCCGACTTAACCTGTATGCAGTAGATTTTGCTTTCCACTCTGTGCTCTTCAATCAGCTGCCTGTCTTGACAAATATTGCCGCATCTCCCCTGCGGCCTTTGTACAATACATCGTCACCTATGGCCAGGTCAGCGGCAGACCTTATGCCGGGCATCCAGCCCGAAGTGCCGCATCCTTCCTGCAGATCCACAATGACATATGCATAGGGTGCATCCGAGGCAAAGCTCTCCGAAGGCACATTGAGTATTGTGAATGTGCGCACACGTCCCCTTCCATCAAACTTCCTCTTGACGAGTTTGCCCGAAAGGCATTTCCGGCAGACAACTGAGAAGGTGGTGCTCATGTGTCCGCACTCGCTGCATTGCAATCCCTCTATATCCTCGTGCTTCGCCGTTCCCTCCTGCAATGTATCACCTTCTCCTCTTCAGAATGTGGACGCTGCACGATCCGCCTGTTGCACCGACGTTGTGTGCAAGCCCAATCTCCGCACCTTCCACCTGCCTGTCCCCTGCCTTTCCCAGGAAGATCGGA
>JAKAPY010000172.1 GCA_021811925.1 Thermoplasmata archaeon
CGACAAGCTGCGGATTTGTCTTCCTTGAGATAGCTCTGGCGTGTTTTCCCATTTATTCAGCATCCGATTGATTTTTGAGCTATTATGCTACTATTTATAAACTTTTCACCTAGAAGTCCTTATGTCTCGGCCAAACGCATGGTATCTGCGCTATTCGGTTTCTTCATATAAAAAAGGCTGCACACTCCCGTGGGCCCCTCCTGGGCGCAGATTCCAATCCAGCAGCCATGCGCATGCGAGTCATACTCCTACAAAAGTTATTTTAGTCGGCTGATATTGGCACATGAGCTAATGGCAACTTTGGAGGATTCAAGAAATAGTTATTGGGAGCGTCCGCTCTCCACGGCGGTGCCATTATGCGACCCAGCTCCAGTTCTCAGTCACTTCGCTGAACACCGAGGATATTGGGCAAGATGGTGTAACAGATGATTAGATTCGGACCGGCAGGGATACCACTTTCATGCAAGGGAAGGACATTGATGGACGGCATAGAGGATGTCCATGCCCTCGGTCTGACTGCGATGGAAGTTCAGCTCATCAGGTCGAATGCTTTCGAGAGGCTGCCCGATGACGAGGAAATAGGTCGAAGCCCGTCTGAGCTTGAGACTGACCTGATAGTCCAGATAAACAGGCCCGAAGGGAAAGGCTACACACCATTCAACGATCCGGATGAGAAGATACGCTCGGAAGACAAGCTTGTGGTGCTTGAAAGCGGTTTGTGCCACTCGTATCTTGAACTCACCGATATGGCCGAATATGCAAAGGATCACGATGTGCAACTCTCTGTTCATTCCAATTACTATGTCGATCTTTCCGGCAGGGTGGAAATGATCGAACGGAGCCAGAACAACATAAAGTGGGCTGGCCTGATATGTGACGCACTTGGCGGCGCAGTTGTCTCGACACAGCTCGGGTTTTACGGTTCGAAAGGCAGAAAGGCGGGAAGCGAACTTGTCATAAAACACATCAGGGAGGTAAGGGACTGGTGGAAGGAGAACAAGCTCAGCCCATTAATAGGCCTCGAAACAAGCGGCAGGCAGGAGATATTCGGCAGCCTCGATGAGATTCTTTCGGCTGTGAAGCGTGTGAAGGGAACAGTTCCCGTTGTCAATTTCGCTCACCTCCATTCAAGGGAGAATGGCAACCTGAGAGAGGAGTCGGATTTCGCAACCGTCCTGGACAGGGTAAAGAAGACAGGCGAAGGGCTTCTGTACACATCTTTCTCCGGCGTTGAACACCATGGCGGCAATGAACTCAGGCTTACGCCGATCAAGCGTGGAGACCTCAGGTTCGAGCCATTGGCTGAACTGATTGTCCAGGAGAATCATGAAATGACGATGATATCTGCTTCGCCGTTGCTGGAACATGACGCCATTTACATGAAGGTCATATTCGAACGGGTGCTGACCAGGCAGGTCTCCAAGGTGGAAGAGATCAAGGAGAAGTGAGGCTCATTCCCTGTATAGCTCGTATCTGACACGCACAAATTCTCCGTCAACAATCCTGTATGCGTCGAGACTCCTTTCTGCAGCCTCGAAGACAATTGAGACCGCGTAGGGAGAGCCGAACCACCGCCCGTGCGTGTTCCTGTCGGTTCCTGACATGAAATTGCCAACACCAGTATGGGAATGGTACCAGCCGACAACTATGCTGCCAGGCGGGGCATCCTGCCCCTCGGGCATATCTGTCGTCCTGTCGACTGACACGTGGTGGGATGTCGAGTTGACCGGAAGACTCACCGCCGCCTCGATTTTGACCTGCTGTTTCCCTTCCTGCCTGAATGGGATGCCGTACAGCAGTCCCATGCACTCCTTCCCCTCCCTGAATGACTTGAGCCCATCTTGTTCAATCTTGGATGCAGCGCCTGCAGATATGAACACTTCAACTCCTGCACGCAGTGCCTTTCTTGCATCTTCAGTGAATTCGACTTTTCTCATCCTTGCCCGCTTCGAGCCGATTATCCTTACAGTCATTGGCCTGTCCCTTTTGCCGAAAAGAAATCCCTCGCCCTCATGCATGAGTCGAAATGAAGTGGTTCTGCCATGTTCGGATGTTCCACCAGGTTTGCGATTCCCTCCACAAGCGAGAGGAGTGTCCTGTCCGCTCTCCACTCCTGGAGAAGCCTTGTGCAGACCACTCCGCCGTCGGACGGGGGCGCAATGTTTGGATGGAAGATGTCGGTGAGCCATCTTATGCCCGGTTTCATGAAGGGGTAATCCCTCCTGATTGTGAGCATAAATGAATTTTCAGGGCTTGACAAAATCGCTCCATCCCTCGTCAAGAACGATACAATTCCGTCAAGCTCCACCCTGCTTTCAAGTGGAAATACCATTCTGTTGACCCTCAGTTCTGGCTTTTGTATTACCGCCTTGCTGTATTTCGCCAGCAAATCGAATTCGGTGTTGAGTCGCCTGTAAAGCAATTCGAGCGGAAGCGGCGTCAGCCTCCCTCCGGGTCAGGCAGCAGTTCGATGATGTCGCCATCGGAAAGGCCGCTTTCCTCAACAGTCTTCGATGCGGATAGCAGTCTTCTGCCCGCCTTCAGAAGGTAGGCATCGTTTGTCATGGCCCAGAATTCCACGGCACTGTCAAGTATTTCCTGAAGTTTTGTGCTTCCTTCAACTTCCACAAGAGTGCTGTTTCCATTCTGGGCATTCTTCACTTCAAGCTTCATTATTTTCAGAATTCACACCTCCATGAACATCGCATTCTCTCCCAATCTGCACTTCTATCCTGTCGAGCTCATTCTTCCTGCCGTTGTAGATGTACATGATTCCAGCATCCTGTATACCGGAAAGCAGTTTCACAATCTCAAGAGACTCGATGGATGCCGTAATTGCCGATACGGACGGCTCGGCAGGTACCCTCCTTCTGTGTATGTTTGCCTCCTTGCCAGTGCATGTGAAGTCCCTGTCGAGAACGGCCATGTGGGTCGCATTGAGGGAGCACTGGTAACATGCGCCCGACGGGGGGATTACGACCTGGACCCTTCCCATAAGGCCGTCCAGGCCGCCGTCCACATATGGTATATTTCTGTGATAGCAGTTTGAATTGATGTGGAGCCTTGACGATATGTTGTCCACACAGCCTGCCACCGCATCAAAACCAGAGAAGAACTCATCGTCTAATTCCCTCGCGTCGCTCGCAAGCGCTTCGAGTTCGACCTCTTCATTCATTCTGCCGAGCGATTCAATGGCGGCATCCGCTTTCTTCCTTCCTGCCCTTGCGTCGGAGGAAGTAAACAGGAAACACCTGCCAAGGTTGGATTTCTCAACCCTGTCGTTGTCAACGACCGTCAGCTTCTTCGGGCCGTAGAGCACCATGTTCTTCAGGACCTCATTCCCAAGCGCTCCTGCACCAACTACACATATTCTTGAAAGCCTGATGGTGGGCAGGTCAAGGTCCGTGACAAGGCTAATCCTTGAGTATCTTCCGCCGGCAGGGGAGAAGTTGTCCCTGCTCATCTGCAGGGGCTAAGCAACTCGATCGCTTATCATTCTTATTGTCCAGATGATGAACGCCGATAACAGCAATGTTAATGAGATGAGTTCGTTTCTCTATTGCCAGGTCTACCGGATGGACAAGGACGAATTCACAGTCACTCCATGGGAAGTGAAGGGCGAAATAGATTACGACAGGCTTGTTTCACTGTTCGGCACAAGCCATATTACGCCTGAACTTCTGAAGAGGATACCAGGCAGCAGCGGCAACCTCTTCCTTCGACGCAAGATTTTCTATTCCCATCGCGATTTGGAGTGGATCCTTGAAAACTACGAGAAAGGCAGGAGCTTCTACCTGTACACCGGAAGGGGTCCGTCAAGCGGAACTCACCTGGGTCACATGCTGCCGTGGATATTCACAAGGCAACTGCAGGAGATGTTCGGGACTCAGCTCTATTTCCAGATGACCGATGATGAGAAATTCCTGTTCAAGGAGCAGCTCACCCTTGAAGACACCAACAGGGCAACCTATGACAACATGCTTGATTTCATCGCTCTGGGGTTCAACCCCTCAAAAACAAAGATCATAGTGGACACAAGGGACATAGTCCACCTCTACAAAATT
>JAKAPY010000173.1 GCA_021811925.1 Thermoplasmata archaeon
TGCTTATGGCACGATTCTTTCGGAAAGCGTGTCGTGCCTCTTGGCTGTGTTGACTGAAATCTGGCGTCTCGTTCAGTATTCGCGCCAGGAGTGGCTGCACCTTGTGCACCTGTAGATCCTTGTTTCGGGCTCATCGGCTGAGCGTGTCTGCCTGAGAACCCAGTAAGCCTCATTGTTGTTGCACTTAGGGCATCTTATCTCCGTTTTCGGCAGGGTGTCCGTTCTTCCCTCAACAACAAGCATTCCCATGTCCGCATTCATTTCCGACCTTATCGTCGGCCTGGGGTTTTCCGAGGCCTTCATCTCGTATCCGCATCTTTTGCACCTGAGAAGCCCATCCTCAGGAACCATCAACGACTTGCATTTCGCACAAAACATCAATGTCGAATGTTTAGAGATGTAACTAGTTTAAATGCCTTTGCAGGAGCGATTCAGTGCTGCCAGTGGTTTCAGAGGAGTTCCCATTCACCGTTCTTTCTGATTGCCGGGGACGTCTTCCTGCTTGCCGCATGGTCGGGCAAGGGAGTCAATTTCGCAGACACCCGCCTATTCGGGGCCGAAGGCCCCTTCATGTAGTCTTTTCCAAGTGCCCTCTCGACGAGTTTTCTTGTGCTCTCGTCCCGTATCCTGTCCTTGCGGACTACTGCGGGCACTTGCCTTGCGGGGGCTCTGTCCCGCACAAACCTGGGCTCTTCCTGTGCCTCAGGCTCAAATCTCGCTGCCGCAACGTTCTGGGAACTTTCCCCCGCACTCCAGTTTGAAGCGCGTCTTCCGACGCCTGAACCGGAAAGGCCAGCTATCCTCATGTTCCTCAGATAGACGTCCTCCCAGGACCTCGCCTTGAATTCCGGGGCGGCAGGTCTCCTGCGTACCATCCTCCCCTCGTTGGGGTCGGGGGCGAAATCCTGCTCATCCTGCGCCATCTGTGCCCTGCTCACCTGCTGCCGCCTTGCAGGTACGGTCCCGTTCGCTGAATATGCGACGGGCATAAGGCTCGCGAAGCCCGACGCCTGCGGTGTTCTCCTTGAGGGGACAAGCGAATGGAAGAAGGATAGTGGATTGGGAATCTGAACATGCCTGTGTTCCTGTTCCCTGCCTGAAACGAGTATGTTTGTGGTCGGCGATCCGTATCTGGAAACGTACTCCAGTTCCCTTCTGCTCTGATCCGACAGAATGCCACCCACATATGCAAATGCGATCGTTATGAGATAGTTCCCCACCTTCAGGGAAGCCGCTGACTTCAGCTCGTTTATGAAAGAGCCCACATATGTTGTTGCGAAACTCACATACGGGGATGCAACAGGAAGCCTTTCAAGCGTCTGCTCCACAAGAGCAATGGCAAGAACGGTGGCATTTTGAATTTTGATTGGTATGAATCCTGTCTGCAGCGCCATTGAAATGCCAAAGAATATCGCGACAGGCACTATTGCCGCCATTATTGCCCGGAACGGTGAACCTGCACGCCTCCCTCCTATGAACCCGCCTATCATCTGTCCGACAAGCGGGAGCCAGTAGAGCATAAGCGATATCATGAGTATGTACTTTGATGCAGCCCAGACGCTGTACGGTTTGCCGCCAAGACCGGCCCTCTTCCTCTTGTCCTGCTGCTTTGGCAGCTGGTATACTACAGGCTGTTGTGTCGAGGGATCCATCGGAATCCTGTACATGTCCTCGGCATTGAAGGGTTGATCTGCATATCTCTTCAAGTTAAATCACCGGTCTGACATCCGTCTGACGATATTGACTTCATAATATTTAATATTGTGTCGATCCACCCGACTCGGAACACATTCAATAGATGCCAATAGGCGCCCGGCTGAAGCTCCGCATGTTTTTATATCTCCATTCCCAGTATTTCCCAGCGGGTGACCAGGATGAATCTGCTAATTCGCGATGCAATGATAGTCACACAGGACGAGAACAGATCGGTGGTCGAAGGGAACTTGTTTATTGAAGACGGGATCATCACCCACGTTGGCAATTCAGCGGACACATCTGACATCGTTGTCGATGCGAAGGGCGGCGTTGTAATCCCCGGACTGATAAACACACATACCCATGTTGCCATGACTGGTTTCAGGGGCCTTCTTGACGATTTGAACCTCGAGCCCTTTCTGGAAAAAACGTTCAAGCTCGACTCAGGCAGAACGGATCAGGACATAAGGGATTCCACGCTGCTCTCCCTCCATGAAATGATAAGTGGAGGCACCACCTCTTTTGCCGACCTGTACTACTCAGAGGATTTGATAGCCCGTGCCTGCAGCGATGTTGGTATTCGTGCTTTCCTCGCCTGGGTCACTCTGGACAAAGAGATCACCACACAGGAGGGTGATCCGGTAAAGAATGCGGAACGGTTTGTGAAGAACTGGCGAAATAACGATCTCATCACGCCGATGATCGGAGTGCAGGGGGTATATGTCTGTTCGGAAGAGACAATTCTTTCTGCAAAGGATGTCGCAGCTGAACTTAACACCGGTATGCACATGCATCTGTGTGAAACAAGAAATGAAGTCTATGGTCATGTAAGCAAGACGGGCAAGAGGCCGGTAGAATGGCTTGAACAGATCGAGTTTCTGGATGGCGGAATTGGCCTTCTTGCTGCCCACGGAGCGTGGCTGACGAAGGGAGAAATGAGAACGCTCAGGAATGCACATGTAAGCATCGCCAGTTGCGCGAGATCCAATATGAAGATTGGATCGGGGATTCCACCAGTCAAAGAACTGATAGATGAAGGTGTGGTTGTTTCGTTTGGCACTGACAGCGCCACGACTAGCAACAATCTCGACATGTTCGAGGAGATGAGGGCGGCTTCCCTCCTGCAGAAAGTGAGCAAGTGGGATGCTTCGGTCCTGCCTGCTTCACAGGTGCTTGACTTGGCCACAAGGGAAGCGGCAAAATCACTCGGCGCCTTCGGTGCGATCGGTTCGATTGAAATTGGCAAAAGAGGCGATGTGGCAGTCATCGAAAAGAGCAGCATGCGCATGGCACCACTGTCCAGGGCAAATGCTGTGAATCAGATTGTGTACAGTGCACAGTCCAGCGATGTGACAAGCACAATCATAGACGGAAAGCCGGTATATTCAGAAAGAAGGTTCACATAGCTGCAAGAGCAATCGTTGCAGAAGGCTCTCGTGTTACTTACTGTCCTGCGTTGCTTTATTATGAGTTTCTGGCACGGGCTGTGTTGAATAAAAGGGAAAAGCCGTCAATTGGCCTGCCTGAGGACCGTGGATTCTATAGCCTGGCTGGCTCAAGAGAGAAGGAGGCCGAAAATATAGTCGCCAGATTTATTCAATAAAGCACTAGCAGGCATTTTTTTAAATAGTCAGAAAAAGTAATTAACCACCTGTATGGCAGAAGTCCTCGGGAAGATTAACAGAAAGGTGTGGCTAGCGGCACAATTCCGCGTGGGCCTTATTAGCGAGGGCATTGAGAAGGCGGAGGGCATCAACAGGCTTGCACGTATACTGGGTTACAAGTCAAGAATTCATCCTGCGTGGCCGCTTAGGCAGATCATAGTAGGAAAGCAGCCGTTTCCCTTCGAACGACTTGCAAGGCTTGCTGATTTCATGCACCACGACCTTGCTGAAATACTGCATCACGAGGTGCTTAGCGCCCGCCTTGCCAACGAGAACAATGAAGTGGCTCTCATGAGATATGGTTTCGCCTCTTATTCCAACATGGCAATACCACGTTAGCCACAAGCAACCTTGGCGGCACACGGTAAGCTCGCTTTTGCTCATTCCTTGACATGCCAAACTCAGTTCGACCCGGTTATATGGCCTGCAATGTAACCCGCAGTTAGATTGGAAACACGGGCACCTCGCAAACAAAACACCTCCGCATCAATTTCAAATCAGGGTGCGGGCGTCTTATCTCAGACTGAATTCAGTCACCACCAAGCGGCGGGCCGAGACCAGGGCCGGTTGCTTCCGCGGATATCATGTTTTGGAGTAAGTGGCGGTCAGGCATACCGATGTCTGTTCGGGAGGCATCTGTGTTTGGCAATCTCTCCTTGGGTGGGATGTTGCATAATATTAATACACGG
>JAKAPY010000174.1 GCA_021811925.1 Thermoplasmata archaeon
CATACGGGCTAAGCACGGACGACATATCTGTCGTGGTCAATACACACATGCACCTGGACCATTGTGGAAACAACAGGCTCTTCACAAAGGCCAACTATGTTGTTCAGAAGGCAGAGCTTGATTATTCAAAGAATCCGGACAGGTTCATGAGGGGAGGGTACGTCAGGGAATTCTACGAGGACCTGCGGTTCGAAACAGTGGACGGACGAAGTGAAATTACAAACGGCGTAACGGTAATGGACACCCCGGGGCACACTCCGGGTCACCAGTCAGTGATAGTGCAGGCAGGCGACAGGAAGATTGTGTATACAGGCGATGCAGCACCGCTTCTTGAAAACCTGGAAAGAAGGGACATAACGGGGATAATCTACGATCCCAAGAAGGAGCTCGAATCCATCGACAGGCTCAGAGCAGAAGGCGGTGAGGTCATTGCCAGCCACGATCTCCTTCAAATGAAGTTCGACCTAATTGTGCAATAGGTCTTGCCGGGAGAGATAGGCCCTTGCCACGTTTTTCATAAGGACCGATGTTGTCACAGGTCCAACGCCGCCGGGCACCGGAGTGATGGCGGATGCAACCTCCGACACACCTTCATAATCCACATCTCCGACTATCCTGTATCCTGACTTTGTGGAAGGGTCTGGTATGCTGTTGATGCCCACATCCACAACAACCGTGCCCGGGCTGACCATATCCCTCGTCACATATGATGGCCGGCCCAGGGCCGAAACGAGTATGTCCGCCCGGCGTGTGAATGCACGTACATCGACCGTCTTCGAATGGCACACCGTGACAGTCGCATCCCCCCCTGCACTTTTCATCATCAGAAGATTTGCAAGCGGCTTGCCTACCACAAGGCTCCTTCCCAGTACGACAACATGCTTGCCTGCCGGGCTGAAGCCGCTTCGCACAAGCATCTCAACAACAGCCTGAGCCGTGGCAGGTGCATGAAGGGGCTTTCCTGAATACAACCTTCCCCTGTTGTATGTCGAGGCGCAGTCCACGTCCTTCATCTGGGGAATCCTGTCGAGTATTCTCCTTTCGTCAAGCCGGGACGGCATGGGGGTGTGGACCAGCACTCCGTCCACTTGACCGTCTGCAGCCAGCTCGTCCACGGCGGCTATAATTTCATCCTCTTCCGAATTCTCGTCCTTCACTATATTCCTGTAACCAATGTTCAGCCTGGACGCCACCTTTTCCTTCTGCCTTGAATAGCTATCAGATGCCGCATCCGAACCAATGGTGATGACTGCGAGTGACGGCCTTGCGCCCGGAATTGCCGCCCTGCTCAGCATCGACATTGTTTCCCGATCTATCTGGTCTGCCAGAACCCGTCCATCTATAACCCTGGCTGCCATTTCCACCACTCCTCAGTGACGGAAGAGTCTCTGGCCAGTAAACAGCATGGCCATTCCGTGTTCATTCGCCGACTCAATGACCTCTTCATCCCTGATCGAGCCTCCGGGCTGTATTACTGCAGTGACTCCGCCCTTTGCAGCTTCATCAATTCCATCCCTGAAGGGAAAGAAAGCGTCGGATGACATTACAGAGCCAACGCTTGCGCCTTTGCTTTTTTCAACCGCGATTTTCACCGCATCCACCCTGCTGCTCTGTCCCGCCCCAATACCGGTGGTGCTCGTTCCCCTGGAAAGGACGATGGCATTTGACCAGAGGAACCTGACAACCTTCCATGCAAAGAGAAGGCTTTCGAGTTCAGATTCGGTTGGTTTTCTCTTCGTGACTGTTCTGAGTGCGGTTCTCGAAAGTTCGGGAACCGCCGTTGTCTGTGCGAGATAACCTCCCATGACATGCCTGACATCTATTTCGTCCTGAACTGCTATCCTGTCCATTCCCTCAAGCGTGAGAAGCCTCAACTTCTTTTTTTTCGAAAGAATGCTGAAGGCATCCTGTTCATATCCGGGGGCGATTAGCGCATCTATGAACTTCCTTGAAAGGAATTGTGCGCTCATGACATCCACCTTCCTGTTAACGCCAATCACGCAGCCGTATGCAGACAATGCATCCGCTTCGTACGCCGATTCTACGGCAGAGTGAAGCTCCTTCGAGACAGAAACGCCTGCAGGGTTAGCGTGCTTGACTATGATTGCACACGGATCTTGGAAACATCTTGTCATTTCAAGTGCAACATTCAGATCAAGTATGTTGTTGAATGAGAGTTCCTTCCCTTCGAATACGCTTGCATCGAGTATCGAAAGCGCCCCCCCGTCGTAAGCCCTGTAAACTGCAGCCTTCTGGAATGGATTCTCCCCGTAGCGCAAGTCGATCTTCTTCCTTGCACGGATGAAGAGGTTTTCTCCGAAAATGTCACTTCCTCCTCTCAGATAAGCTGCAATGCCAGCATCATAACTGGCCGTCCTCTCGAACGCCTGGATCGACAGGTGCTTAAGAAGTCCCTCGGTGAATTCACCATCGTGTGAGTCGAGCTCTTCTATGACTCTTCCATATTGCCTGGCATCGGTCACTATTGCGACATTCCTGTAATTCTTGGCAGCAGCCCTCGCCAGAGCGACTCCTCCGATATCTATCAGATCAAGCATCTGGTCTTCCGAATGCTCTCCCTGCATCAATGCATTTTCAAACGGATAGAAGCTCGAGACGACAATGTCAGTTTCCGCTATACCAAGGGATTTGAGCTGACTCATGTGCTCCTCGCTGCCACGCAGGGCAAGAATAGAGGCAAACACTGCAGGATGAAGAGACTTCACTCTTCCGTCGAGCATCTCCGAGAAACCAGTGAGTGAAGAAAGAGGCTTGGCCCCGATTCCAACTGAATTCAGATATTCCAGCGTTTTGGACGTTGCCTGCAGGCTGATGCCGTGCCTTATGAAGCACCTGCACAAATCGGCAAGTCCGGTCTTGTCGAAAACACTTATCAACGCATTTCTCGGCCTGATTGAAAACACCTCTTTTTTCTGTCTTGCACGGACCGAACTGTTTGTATGTTCGGCCTGATTTTAAAGTTTGCCAGATATCCCCAATGAATCCCGATTTTCGGTCATCTTCTGGATGAGAAGACATACCTGGCTGGCACATTCTTGTTAAGCCCCGTCCAGTACTTGCATGTCTGGCATGAATAGCCAAGAGTTACCGTGCCTCCATCTATCGTCATGTTCTTGAGCCTATTGAGCTTTGAACCGCAAATGGGGCATTTATGGGGCAGTCTTCCACCCCTCGCCTCTTTGTATTTCAGCTCCAGGTCGACAAGGCGGTGGTTCACCGCAAGCCTCCTGATCCTCTCATCGCTAACATGGTACAGCTGCTCTTTCTCCTGTATCTTCTTTCTTACAAGATCACCTAGCTTGTGTTGCGAGTTTATTACGCCATAGTCACTCATGCACGAAGCGATTGCATTGACAATCTCTTCTTTTGAAGGAATCTTGTAAGCCATTGCCCTGTCCTGCTATGCCGAACCTTTTAAAGTAGGTTTCCAGTGTGAATTCAGGGCGAATATCGGCTGTAATGCATGACTGCGCTCAGACTCCTACTTCTTAAGCACAAAAAGCCTGTGATGCTTCACCTCGGGGCCGAATTGCCTCCTTGCACCTTCTGCTCATGACCGCAGAAATAAACCCAAGTCAAGTCGGCCACAGCCTTCGTTCGGATAGAGTAGGATTCACTTGCAAATGTTCTTGTCGCCGGCATGCTACTAGTATCCATGGTTTCCACTATCGACCTGATGGATTTTATCCACGAACTGCGAAGGGACTTCTTCGAGTGCGCGGCCAAGCTCGGCTGGGAGGAGTTCACGAAGGATCGCGGGGTGAGCATGCGCTCATTCAGGAACATCTTCCTGCACCTTGCGTACGTTGAGGAGCAGCACGTAACGGAGTTCTGTGAGAACCGCGCCACACCATGGATGTGGGAAGTCATGAACATCCCCGGGGACCGCTATCTCAGCATCGCGTCAGTCCGGAAGCGGCTCAAGGAGGTCACGGCGATGGGAAACGAGCGGTTCGCGAAGTGGAACACGCCAAGGGAGCTCGCGAAGCCCGCCGTGTGGGTCGCCTCGAAGA
>JAKAPY010000175.1 GCA_021811925.1 Thermoplasmata archaeon
CGATAACCTTGCCGCAGGTAAAGCATCTTATTGGTATGATCAACAACATCACCTGTATGACTTCTGTTTTCTCTTTCTCGCTCCCCTTCCAGCGGGGTTCTTGGGTATCTTTCTTCTTGGATCGCTTATTAGCAGGGATCTGTCATATTGCCTGAAGACCTGCTCAAGCTGTTCGTCCTTCAGAAATGAAACGATGCTCTTGGCAATTGCAGTCCTAGCGGCTTCAGCCTGACCCATGATGCCACCACCACTGACATCCACGTCTATGTCAAATCCTCTTGCCCTGTCTCCCGCCAGAAGAACAGGTTCCTGTATTTTCCTCCTGGCGATTTCAGGGTCATGAATCTCAAGGGGTACGCTGTTCACTCTGATCTTTCCAGCACCCTTCCTGATAGTTGCCTTAGCTACCGCAGTCTTCCTTTTTCCCACGCTTATCGAGCTGTCAGTCATCGTCTCACCTTCGCACCGAGCAGTTCCGATATCTCGCCGAGTTCTGTGTATCTCTTTCCTCTTGCCGGTGCAGGTTGCGTCTCTATATTGTCATTGCCGAAGCTGCCGGGCTTCCCATTGTGGACCTGCAGGCGCATGAGTGCGTTCTTTCCCCTTGCCGTCTTCATTGGGAGCATTCCCCGGACTGTCCTGCGAATGATTCTGTCCGGCATCCTGGGGTAATAAGGTCCCTTTATCGCCTTTCCCCTCTGGTAGGCATCGAAATATTCCTGAAGATTATTTTCCTTTGAACCCGAGAGAAGAACCTTGTACGCATTCACAACAGTTATATCCTCGCCCTCCAGCAATCTCTTCGCAATCCTGCTGGAGAGTCTGCCCAGTATTGCCCCTTCTGCATCGATTATGGCCATAATCATTACCTCACGACATCAGCCTTATGCCGGAACCCTTGGGATTATCCTTTGCCAGACTCTGCAGATCATACAGTTTGCATCCAGCCCTTTCAAGCTTTGCGGTCGCCGATGAGGAAAGCATGTATGCCGAGACTGTTATCTTCTTTGACACTACACCCATGCCCAATATTTTGCCTGGAATGACCACGACATCCCCTTCTTTGGTGTACCGGTCAATCTTCGAGAGGTTAACAACTGCCCTGTTGCGTATGGGTTTCTCCAGTCTCATTGCGACGTCCCTCCACACAGGCGACTTTTCCCTTGCCGAAATATCGTAAAGATTCTTCACGAGCGTTACAAGCTCAGGATTGGTTTTTCTGGCCGCATTCCTTCTATGGGTTCCCATTTGTTTCAGCATCCGGTCGGAGATTGAGCTAATAACATGCCGTTTATAAACTTTTCAGTCGTCTGGAGGCTATGTGACACGCTCCGCGGACAATGCAAAAGGTAAGAAAAGACATCGTGTTCATGTGATTTAAGCGCCCTTTCCGACTGCCTGCAGGCAATGCCGATTCTATGACGTGCTCCTTCCCTGCCATGCTCATCTCGAGCCGTTTTGTGCCTTCCCCGTGGCTCAGCCGCGAATCACAGCTTCCTGCATATCGGCATGAAACTAGGACTGGAATAGTTGGAGAGGAGGACGCCTCATGCCGGACACTCGATACAGGCGATCGGAGCAAATGACTCATGATTCGTCCTCAGCTGATGTCGCGCACACAGTGCATTTTTCATCCATGGTCGCATAGAGCACACCAGGAACAAAAAAATTGTGCCAGTGCGTTGTCCCTCAAACAGAGACGGTCCCTTCAGGCAAAGGTTATTGTAACAGTTAGCTTTTGATGCTTCGCGTTGAATACAATTTTTAGGTATACCGGCAATTTTTGGCACAGATATTTCAACAAGACACTCCGGCTCGGACGGTTCCGGAGACTCTCATACACAATATATATGACGAGCTGTATTGAGTCGACAATTTAATATTTCGGTGGAGATAAATGATACGCTACGGTCCTTCAGGCATACCGCTGTCTTGCAAGGGAAGAACCCTGTTCGACGGCATCGAAGACGTCCATTCGCTTGGTCTGACTGCTATGGAGGTTCAATTGATTCGCTCAAGTATCAGCGCAAGACCGCCTGACGATGAGGAAGTCGGTAAGACTCCCTCGGAACTCCAGACTGATCTGATTGTCGAGTTGCAGAGGAGAACCGGCAAGGCCGTAGACAGAATAAACGATCCTGGTGAGAAGATAAGGAGCGAAGACATGCTGCTTATTCTTGAGAGCGGTCTCTGTCACTCATACTCAGAACTCTATGAAATGGCCGATTATGCCAAAGACCATGATGTTCAATTGTCTGTGCATTCAACTTATTATGCTGATTTTTCAGGCAGAACGGAGATGGTCGACCGCAGCAAGAATAATCTGAAGTGGGCATCCCTCATCTGCAACGCGCTTGACGGCGTGGTTGTAAGCACTCAGCTCGGCTTTTACGGCAGCAGAGGCAGGAAGGCCGGCGGGGAGGCCATCGTCAAGAATATCAGGGAAGTGAGGGACTGGTGGAGAGAAAACAAGCTCTCGGGCGCCCTTGGGCTCGAGACAAGCGGCCGCCAGGAGATATTCGGAAGCCTGGATGAAATCATGGATGCGGTGAAGAGGGTCAAAGGGACGATTCCTGTGGTCAACTTCGCGCATCTGCATTCCAAGGAGGGTGCAACCCTTCGGGAGACGGAAGATTTCAGGAAGGTTATCTCAAAGGTGAAGAAGGTGTCGGAGGGATTGCTCTATACCTCGTTTTCGGGTGTGGAACATTACGGGGGTAATGAACTGCGGCTCACACCTATAAAACGCGGCGACCTGCGGTTCGAACCGCTTGCCGAGTTCATCGTGGACGAGAACCCCAACATGACGATAATCTCTTCGTCACCACTGCTCGAGCACGATGCTATCTACATGAAAGTGATATACGAAAGAATGCTCTCCAGGGTGGTAACGAAAGAAGAGAGATGAACGCGCCACAGTCGTGCCATGAGCCGATGAGCCAGGACACTGGACAGCACCTTCTGCTACTCTTCAAACACTTTGTACTGGACCGCAGTCAATGCACCATCCCGTTTTGAATACAGGCTTATCGTGTTTTCGGAAGCCTCTATGACCATCGCAACAGCGTATTTCTGGTCGAACCATGCATCGTGCGTCCTTCTGTCAGTTTCGGAAAGGAAGTTTCCCTGCCCTGTATGCGAGTGATACCACCCTATCACAAGACTCTCCCCGAAGGTTTGCCCACAGTCCAGTTCCGCAGCCTGTCTGTCAACCGAAACATGATGCGCATCTGCATTGACCGGCAACGGGACGGAATCATCGATTTCGAGTTTCAGTTCCCCGCCATCGTAGAAAGGATGACCGGTGAGTAGCCCCATTGTCTCTTTCTGTTCCAGGAACGACGCCGCCGCACCTGCTCTGACCCGTGCAATCACCCTTGCATCAATGAAGACAACTGCCGCAGACTGGTTCTCACCGCATTTCCCTGTCTTTTTTCCGGGTATGCCGTGACTGCGAATTTTCCCCTCAATGCTCCCTACTATCCTTACTCTCATCGCCTCTCCTTCCCAGAAGATACCCGGCGGCGTTCATACATGCATCCGACCCGAGCGGCTCTTTCTCATTCGGATGCTCTATGAGATGGACAACGGCGGTTATGAGCGAATACAGTGTTCTCTCGCCTCTCCATTCACTCAGCAATCCAATGCAGACCATTCCGCCCTCTTCAGGAGGACATATGTTGGGATGAAATATCGGCGTCTGCCAGAACACACATGGCTTCTGATATGGGTAATCCCTCCCTATTTCCACGCAGAACCTGTGACTGTCAACCCCACTTACAGTTCCATCGAGCATTGTCATGCCCGCTGCACCGTTGACCGAAACATCCAGGCAGATCGGAAAATCCAGCTTTCCGAATTCCACCGTTCCTTCAATTGTCACCCCCGGTATCTTTCTGCAGGCTTCAAGCTCTCTCTGCACTCTCATGTGAAGCAACTGAAGTGGGAGCATCAACCACCTTCGGGATCAGGCAGGAGTTCTATCGCATCGCCG
>JAKAPY010000176.1 GCA_021811925.1 Thermoplasmata archaeon
GCTGTTACTCCACCGCTTTCAAGGTCAACAATAAAAACGGCGTTTTCCTGCCCCGAAACAAGAGCGGTGACCGCAACCTTCCTGCCGTCGGGTGACATGTCCGCCCGCTCATCAGTATACCTGTGGCTTGTGATCCGTTTAAGGTCACTGCGACCCTTCTCCATCGTATACGATGCGAAGTTTCCGTCCCTGTTTGCGACAATTGAGGCAATCCTGCGGTCGGCCGAATATGAGACGTATGGAAGTATAGCGTAATCTGTTCCCGGAGTGATGTCCAGCGGGACATTCGTTCTCTTTTCCAACCCACGACCGATTCCGAGCCTGTACAGGTCGAATTTTTCGTTCCCGCCCGCATCCGAAAAGTACACAAGCTCGTCTTCCGAGGTGAAGAATGGAAAGGTCTTCCTTTCGGGATCGACAGTCATTCTGGCGATGCTACCATCCAATTCAATCATATAGAGCTGGAACTGCCCATCGCTGTTGGAGAAATAGGCGATCCTGCCATGGGGTGAAATGTCGAATGACTCAACAAACGGAACGCTGAAGAGCCTTTGAAGATAACCTTCTTCCTCGAGGCCTTGAGAGGGCATGTCAGGCAACAGCAAATACACCTATTTAGGATTAAACCCGGCCGACCGAAATGAATGTGGCCCTGCATCGGATCATGCGGAAGGCAGCATTTGCATCCGGAGGCGGTGGCAGGCGGCCTTCCCGCCGCTCACAAGATTTATGATGTTATTGAATTCTATAAGCGCGAGAAGCAGAAGCTGGTGAACCAATGCCCGATTCAGGCGACACTGCAGGCGGAGTAACAGAGAAGCGAAAAGGCGAACACGTGGACATAGTTATCAAGGAGAATGTGAGATCGAGCGTAAACTACTGGGATGACATTTCATTCATACACAATTCACTGCCAGAGTTCGATTTCGATTCTATCTCGCTGGAGACAACGCTCCTTGGAAAGAAGATAGCTGCCCCAATCGTCATTTCGGGAATGACTGGCGGATTTGATCGGGCAAAGACAATAAACAACAACCTTGCAGCGGCTGCCTCGGAACTAAGGATTCCGATGGGGGTGGGTAGTCAGAGGGCTGCGCTTGAAAAGAGCGATCTTGCCTATACATACAGCGTGATCAGGGATTACGATATACCGATAAGGATTGCAAACATCGGCGCTCCCCAGATGGTTGCGCAGGGCGAAAAAAGGGCCTACGGTCTGGAAGACGCCAAGGCTGCGATGGAAATGGTCGATGCGCATCTACTTGCAATCCACCTCAATTACCTTCAGGAGGTTGTTCAGCCTGAAGGGGACAGGAAGGCAGCGGGTGTGCTTGCCGCTATACGGCACGTGGCAAGGCAACTGCCGGTGATGGCAAAGGAAACAGGTGCAGGCATCTCAGCCCAGACGGCGTCCAGATTGAAAGCGGCTGGAGTCAAAGCGATAGACGTTGGCGGACTGGGCGGAACAAGCTGGTCTGCAGTGGAGTCGTACAGGTCGGAGAGGAAGGGGGATGCGACTGGCGAGAGGCTAGGGCGGGCATACTGGAACTGGGGCATACCGACACCCGTCAGCATTATGCAGGCAAAGGTAGGACTCCCGGTGGTGGCGACCGGAGGCATACGCAACGGACTCGATGCAGCGAAGGCAATATGCCTGGGAGCCAGCGCTGCGGGTCTGGCTGGCGTGGTAATCAAGCAGGCGGCTGAGAGCAAGGAAGCGGTCATCACCGAAGTCGGCAACATAATAGAGGAGCTGAAGGTGGCAATGTTTCTCACGGCTTCCCGCAAAGTCAGCCAGCTTGCGGAGCGGGACTGTGTGATAACGGGCACAACCAAAGAGTGGACAGGCATCAATTGAAACGAACCAATTTAATACGATGAATTAATCAAGAATAAAGCGGATGCGCATTGAGGGAGTTGAAGTTATGTCGGTGATGGAGAAGCTGGGCACACGCAAGACTGAAATAGACAGGGAGATCGAGGTTGCTCTTGCCGTTGGTGAAAACGAGAAACTGCGTGCCGCAATGAAGCATTATCCGCTTGCGGGCGGAAAAAGACTCAGGCCTGTTCTGGCATACCTCGTGGCCGATGCCATATCGGGAAACGGTCCGCTTACAGTCCCATTTGGCGCGGGGCTGGAACTTCTCCACAACTTCACACTTGTTCACGACGACATAATGGACAAATCGGATATGAGGCGCGGCATTGTCTCTGTGCACAAGAAGTACGACACACCCACTGCGATCATAGCAGGCGACGCCCTTTTCGCGCTTGGTTTTGAGGAAATATGCAAGCTACAGGTGGACGACGTTCTGCTGCGCATAATACTCAACGACACAGCCGTCGCGGTAAGGGAGGTTGCTGAGGGCCAGCAGATGGACATGGATTTCGAAAAAAGGAACGATGTCCAGGTAAAGGAATACCTTGCAATGATAGACAAGAAGACTGCGCGCCTCTACTTCACCGCAGCCAGGGTAGGTGCAGTCATAGCGAAGGGGACAATAGACCAGATAAAGGCCATGGGAGACTGCGGCTACCTCATGGGTGTGGGTTTCCAGATTTGGGACGACGTACTGGACCTTGAAGGAGACGAAGAGAAGACGGGTAAGTCCTTTGCCGGGGACATACGGGAAGGGAAGAGGACACTGATGGCCGTGTACGCTATGAACAATCTCAAGGGGGATGAAAAGAAGACATTCCTGTCTGCGCTCGGCAACTCTAAAGCCTCAAGGCGCACCCTGCAGGATGCCATAGACATACTACACAAGTCTGGCGCCGTGTCGTATGCCAAGAACTTTGCCCTTGAGTATGTAAGGGAAGCAAAGGAGAAGACTTCAGTCCTGCAGTCGTCAGAGGCAAAGGAGCTGATACTCGAGATGATTGATTTCCTTATCCGGCGAGAAAGCTGATTGGCAGGCTCAGTGCAGCTCTTCGACGCGCTTCAGTCTGAGATTGACATGCTCTCCAGTTTTAGGCATCCATTCCTTTTCCGGTGTTGTCAGTTGCACTTTTTCACCACTATCGGTCAGAACGTGGATTCGATAGAACTCCCCTTCAAATCCGGCTGAAGTCACCGTGCCGCCGAGATCGGCCCGCTTTGCAGAAAATTCAAAGTCGGACGGGAAGAACGCAATCCTGTGCTTCCCGCCCGAAATGACATTGTAGCCGAAAAAAACTGCCATCTTCTCAGTGCCGGGATGGGTGAATAGTTCTTCCGGCCGCGCGCTCTTTTCAATCCTTCCGTCGAATATGGCTCCCGCAGTATCTGCCATGTACAGTCCCTCGTGGTGGTCGTGCGTCACATAAATCATTGTCAGCTCAAGTTCCCTGGCGAAAGATTTGATTTCGCTCCTGACGTCCGCCCTGAGCTGCTGGTCAAGTGAGCTGAGCGGCTCATCGAGAAGCAGCAGGGAGGGCACCGCAGCCACCGACCTTGCAAGAGCGACACGCTGCCTCTGTCCACCGGAAACCTGTGACGGGTAGCGCTTTAGCAGGCCTTCAATCCTCAACTTCGAGGCCAGTTCATTCACCCTTCGCGATATTTCCTGCCCTTCCTCCCTGCGGGCCTGGAGACCATATGCGATGTTGTCGTATACGGTCATGTGCGGGAAAAGTGCGAGGTCCTGGAAAATCATGCCAACACTCCTCTTCGACGTTGGCAAGTCCGTTACATCCACCCCGTCGACGATCACTTTTCCATCTTCCGGCGTGTCAAGGCCGCTTATATTGCGCAGCAGAGAGGTCTTGCCCGAGCCGCTCGGGCCCATCAGCGTGTATATTTCTCCTTTTTCCAGCCTCAAGCTTATGTCTTTGAGGCTGACTCCATCCGAGTACTTTCTGCACAACCCGCTGATTTCAACGTATGGCAACGAACGCCTCCCCTATCCTCTGAATGATGTAGAATGAAGCAAGACTCATAAGGAGCAGAATGGCGGTTGCAGCATCGG
>JAKAPY010000012.1 GCA_021811925.1 Thermoplasmata archaeon
GCCAGCACTTCCCCATTCTTGCCTGATGCGGAGAGGGGAACAAGGGTGCTTGACAGGCTCTCCCTGCTGAAGGGTGTCGGGGACAATGTGCCGTCAGCCAGCACGGCCACCGGCTTCTGCAGGGGTTCGAGTCTCCGGCTCAACGCCCCTATTTACCTTGGGGACATGTCCTTTGGTTCACTTTCAGGGACACCAAACGTCGCCCTTGCGATGGCTGCAGACAAATGCGGAGTCATAGCCGGGACAGGCGAGGGAGGACTTCACCCGGACGTTGCCAAGTGCCAAAACATCACGGTCCAGTGGGCATCCGCGCGGTTCGGCGTGGATCTGGATGTTCTCAAGAAAGGGGCTGCGGTTGTCATCAAGATAGGGCAGGGAGCAAAGCCAGGAATTGGCGGGCATCTTCCAGGCATAAAGGTTACCGGGCCGATATCTCAGACCAGGAGGATTCCCATGGGGATGGACGCCATATCGCCAGCCCCCCACCACGATATATATTCAATAGAGGACCTGGGCCAGAGGATAGAATCGCTGAAGGCGGCAACCCGAAAGCCCGTGTTTGTCAAGGTGGCTGCCACGAACTACATTCCTTACGTTGCATCCGGCATAGCAAGGATGGGTGCGGCAGGAATCATAATAGACGGCTCAGGGGCAGGGACAGGGGCAGCCCCCACGGCAATAAAGGACAACGTCGGCCTTCCGATAGAGCTGGCAGTGGCCTCAACCGATGAAGTGTTGCGGAGAGAGGGGCTCAGGGATGAATTTTCAATAGTGGCAGCGGGCCGTGTGAGCCACCCGGAGGATTCGGTCAAGCTGATGGCCCTCGGGGCGGACATGACCAGCCTTGGGACGGCTGCCCTTCTCGCGCTTGGCTGCCTGATGGTGAAGAAATGCCATCTAGGGTACTGCCCGGCCGCTCTCACAAACAGGATCGATGAGGGCCAGGTGAAGTCTCTTTCTCTCGACTGGTCCGTCAGGCTCCTTGCTTCGTTTGTCTCCGGATGGACGCAGGAGATGCGGGACTTGATGGAATTCTGTGGTGTCAGTGATTTGAAAGAACTCGTCGGCAACAGGAGCCTGCTCGGCGGCAGGGATCTCAATTTCGAGACTTCGTCAATTGTTGGCCTGTCCTGTTCCCTACCCAGCAATGGTGTCAGCGTTCATGGTGGCATCATCGAAAGATGGTCCTCCACCCGTGCTTCCAAAGACTGGAGGCCGTCGACCGTCACACACCTCAGGGAGAAGGCAGGCGTCAGCGGCAAGAGCGCCGGGGAGACTCACATATCAAGCATGGGCAACTCGAGCCCGCCATTTGTGGAAGTGCCTGACAGGATTGCAGATTTTCTTGTTTCCGACGGAGCACAGGTGACCCGCCCAAGCATAGATCCATACAGGGAGGAGATTGAGACAGAAACATTCATTGACAGCGGAAGGCTCAGGCTCTCCCTCCCGCTGTACTTCTCCCCGCTCCCCTCAGGAACGGAGCGTGAATTGGACGATGCAGTTGCGACTGTATCGTCAAGGATGGGGCTCCTCTTCGATCCGGGTGAAAATGCAGCTGTCCTTCCTGTAAACATAAACAGAAGGACAATGAGCGTCTGTCGAACACATTCCGGCCCATTCGATTGTATCAGGGAACTGTTCGGTGCTCAATCCATTCTTTCCATATTCTCAAATGGCATCGATTCCCTCATGCTCAAATGCGCTTCATCTGATTCTGACATGAACCGCATACGGGATAATGCGGACAGGCTGCTTGAAGCTGGAATTTCTTCTGTCATTGTTGATGAAGACATGCTGTCGGCAGATATCCCGCTTGAACTGGCCATATCGCTCCTGGACAGGACTCTCACCGATTGCGGGCTGAGGGGGAGGTTCAGCCTGCTTGCACAGGGTCAGTTTATCAGGGAGGCAGGTGATGTTTTCAAGCTTGTCGCCCTGGGCGCGGATGCAGTTGGTCTGAGTCGCGCTGCTGTAGTGGCCTTACTGCCAGAGACGGAGCCGGACGGATGTGTTTCAAGAGATGTTCTCATTGAGAGACTGGAAAACCTTGTCTCCGGCCTGTCGAAGGAGATAAAACTCCTTGCCGGGGCTGCAGGCGTCAGTGATATTTCCTCTTCGCTCACTTCCAACAGGGAGCTTCTGCGCTCGGTGGATCTGGACCCTGAAATAAGGCGCAAGCTGGGGGTAAAACCCGCGGGCTCCTTCTGATGGACGGTGGCGACACAATGACTACCACAATACCAGGATCGCTGTACGGGCTGCCACATGTCAAGGACGGATGCGGCGTTTTCGGCATTATTTCCAGGGACCCTTCTGAATTGATACCGTCGAGCATGGCTGTCTCTGGGATATGTGCAGCCAGGCAGAGGGGGAGTCGGCTCGGCGCAGGTTTTGCTTCCACCGTCCTCGAAGGCGGTCCACGCACTCCCTTCAGGATGAAGGCGTTCGTCCGCGACCAGGGTACAGCACAGGAGCTTGCAAGTGCTGTAGGCTCATCCATCTCAGAAGTGACAAGCACTTCGTTTTCGGACTTTGCAGGTTCCGCCGTTGCCGGGATGCCGATGATGGAAATGACTCTTGCCCAGCCTGACCTGCGCACCATCTCCGGGATTGTGGACAGGATAAACAGCAAGCTCATTTCCGGCTCCGACGTCAGTGGCAGGATATTCTCCTATGGCAGGTACACGGACGTTTTCAAGGGAGTCGGGTTCCCGGATGATGTGGCAACCCTATATGGCCTCCAGAACGACTCGAGGGAGGCACATGCCTGGATCGCACACTCAAGACAGCCGACCAATTCGCCCGGCGCGCTGCCTGTCTGGTCCCACCCGTTCTCGGCTCTCGATTGCGCCATAGTCCACAACGGTGACATAAGCTCTTTCGGGGCCAATGTAGCATATCTTGAATCCAGGGGTTATCACAGCCATATCGGAACAGACAGCGAAGTAATAGCCAGGTTGCTTGAAGTCCTTCTCAGGGAGGAGGGACTGGAATTGTGCGATGCGCTCAGAATACTATCCAATCCGCACTCAAGGCAACTAACTGCGGAGGCAAGGGAATTGCTTGCAAATTACAGGAACGCAAGACTCGATGGCCCTTTCAGCGTTGTAGGCTCATATGGCACCGGCTCAGACTGTTTTCTTTTTGCAGTCACCGACAGATCGAAATTCAGGCCGCTTGTCCTCGGGCAGGACAGACGTTACTTCTATGCAGCGAGCGAGGAGTCGCAGATACGTTCACTCTCACCGGATGCCGAGGTCTGGAATGCAGAGTCTGCCTCCTTCTTCGTCTGCTCTGTGAGGAGGGGCCTTATTGCAAGCGGGACATCACGAAACCTCGCCACGCGGCCTCTCTCTTCTCCTGCTGCCACCAAGCCTGCCAGGACCAGCAGGACACATGAAAGCGTAAACAGCGAAATCGTCAGTCATTTGGGGGAGGATGGGGAGGAGATGGTGGTTGAAGACGTCAACGGGACGCGCTTCATAGGAATGGGTGTCAGTTTCGGGACGACAGCCGGGACGAAGAAAGTGATAGTGAACGGATATCCGGGCAACTGCCTTGCCAACCTCAACGATGGTGGCATATTCGAGGTGTTCGGCAGCGTCGCGGACGATCTTGCTGATACAATGACAGACGGAAAGGTCATAGTTCACGGCAATGCGGGCGATGTTGCCGGTCAGGCTCTGCAGGGCGGGCGGCTCTACGTCAGGGGCAGCGTCGGCAACAGGGCGGCAATACAGATGAGGGAATTCCGCGAAAGGAGACCGTATTTCATAATAGGCGAGTCAGCGGGGGATTATCTCGGTGAATATATGGCAGGGGGGCGAGTGGTGGTTCTCAACCTTTCACGCCGCGGGCGCCCGGCCGGTGATTATATCGGCACCGGTATGGTCGGCGGGAAGATATTCATAAGGGGAAACGTCCTGCCATCACAGGTTGGTCTTCTGCCCTTGCCCGCTGACGTTCTCGGTTACCTCGACTCTCTCTGCGAGGAGGGGCTCCTCGACAGGCGATTGCTTGGCGAAGGTATCGACCTCTCCGATCCTGCCAGCATCGAGAAGGTTCTTCCACCCGAGGTATCGTCCAGGGTAATGATGCTCTTCTACAACACAAGACATTCAAAACGTATACTGATTGAGAATAGGGTGTTGTCAGAAGCAGAGAAAACAGAACTCTCTCCGGTCATATCAGACTGCCTTGGTTCCCTGCTGCTCCCCGAATCGCTTATTGCCGAAGTCCTGTCCAGTGAATACAGTGTCATATCGGTTGAGTGAAAAATGTCCCGGGCGGGTGCTGTTGTGCATGCTTTCAAAGTCCGTTCCCCGGGAAGCCGTGGACCGGTATTGCTTGCCTTCATTATGTGTCAAATTAAAATAAGAGTGCAAATTTCGAAGAGATGTATTGGCAATGACCACTAAGGAAGTTGGATTCCAGGGAGAACCGGGGGCATACAGCGAGGAGGCGATCGTCCAGCATTACCACGGGAAGGCCGAACCTAAACCATGCAGGACAGTCTCGGATGTCTTCAACGGCGTGGCAAGCGGCAGGATGGATGCGGGCATGATACCTGTTGAGAATTCAATAGGCGGGAACGTCTACGAGTCATACGACCTTCTGATATCAAGCAACCTGCATGTCATCGCAGAAGTGTACCTGAAGGTTCACCATTGCCTAATTTCAAACAGGAACGCAAGGAAAGAGGAACTGAAAAAGGTGTATTCTCATCCGCAGGCCCTGGAACAGTGCAGGAATTTTGTCTCGGGCCTTGGAGCCGAGATGCTTAGCAGCTACGATACTGCGGGAAGCGTCATGGCAATAAAGAAAAGCGGAGCAGTCGATTCCGCGGCCATCGCCAGCAAAAGGGCTGCCGAAATATACGGACTGGCAGTGCTTGCGGAGAACATAGAGGACAATCCGAACAACACCACAAGATTCCTTGTGATATCAAGGGAACAGGTCATTTCGGCTGGAAAGCTCAAGACATCCATTGTCTTTCAGGTTCCCAACACCCCCGGCAGCCTCTACAATGCCATGGGTCTTTTTGCAAAACGCGGAATAAACCTCACCAAGATAGAGTCTAGGCCCTCGAGGGAAAGGCAGTGGGAGTACTTTTTCCTGCTTGATTTTGAGGGTTCAACACGCGAAAGCGGAGCGGCTGAGGCCCTTGACGAGCTGGGACGGATTGCAACCTTCGTCAAGGTTATAGGCTCGTATCCCGAAGGCATCCATTCCTGAGGCGGCGCCAGCCAGGCTGCCAGCGGGCCTATTCCCGGAACCAATACGCCGTGATGCCACCCCTTCCACGGCAGTCCATTTCGCCTGGCGCCTGGATGCATTTATGCAAAACGTAATTAGAATCTATACGAGACTCTTTTTTATTTGGTCAAGTATAAAAAGTCGTATCTTGAAATGTAAGGAGCAAGGGCAATCTAGTGCGGCAGATGTCGTTGCATTTGGACATGCTTTGACACTGTCGTGGAGGTTGAGAACAACATGTGCAAGGAGTGCAAGGATTTACGCGGCTGCAATTGCAATTGCTACGATGAATACCTGATAAAGGACTATTATGGCGTAAGTTTCTGCTCACACTGCGGCTGCCACAAGGAACCCGAGCTGGAGATCCTCCTTCAGCTGGCATAGTGCAGTGGACGTTGGTAGGAGGACTGTTACTTGCGGCCGACACCCCTGAATCAGGCTTCGTGTTGCCCGTCCTGTGTTACCAGTTCGTAAATTCAATCGTATTCCAAACCATGAACAATCCATGCTATCCATTCAGTTGCTGTTCAGAAAATCAAAAATCGGAGCTTGCGGCACTAAGGTTTATAGAGCGAATGTGCTTTCAAACCAACTCATATGAAGCCCATAGAGAAGCTTCTGATACCAATCTCCATAATCATATTATTCATAATTATCCCGTTTTCAGCGCTCGTTGCTGCCTCTCAGCTCCTCTACACTAACCTGAACCTCTCAAACATTGCCAGCTTCGTGCAGGAATATGAAATTGCAGCTGTGGCAGCGGTTTTTGCCCTGCTGACGGTTTATGCACTTCTGACTGACTACATCGGCAGCCACAGGATATTCTACTCTGTTTTTGGCCTTGTACTGGTCGTTCTGCCTTTCTTCAACGACAGGTTTCTGTCACAATTCCAGAGCGAAGTGATCTTGCTCCTGGCAGTCGGATCTCTCGAGGCGGCCCATGCATTCATTATTGAGAGCAGGCGTTCGACGATATCCTACATGCTCCTTCTGCTTCCAACCCTCGCAGTGCTGCCGCTGTTCCCCTTCTATTACCTCGAATTTGTTGGCTATGCGATACTCGTATGCTCCTTCTTCCTTTTCGGATCCAGGCGGAACATGTCGGTAACCGAGCTGAACTTGAGGTCCATAAAGAATACAGCGCCGAAGGCGGCTCGCACCAGGCAGGCACGGAAGAAGACAGCCACTGCCCCCGCCGCCGCTGCGTCGACCACTTCTCCCGCTGGTCCCGCCCCTGCTCCTGTTCCGGCACCTGCCCCAGTCACTGCACCGCCCACCCCTCCTGCCCATGCACCCGCACCCGCGGCTCAGGCGGCTCCCACCGCCGCGAAGCAGGAAGAAAAGCCGAAGAAGTCCCACTTTTCACTCGGCCGGTCGGCTGCAAAGGAAACAATAAGCTGGGATGATGTTCTTCCACCGAGCGTTCCATGGCCTGGACAGAGCGATTACGCCAAGGCAATCCAGAATCTTGATTTCAGCATTGCCCCACTTTATCCAGATGTCAAGGGCGCAAAGGTCCTGTCCAATCCGTTTGTCAAGATTCCGGGCAATGTCGTCTATTCCTCAGGCAATTACGGAACGATATTCAAGCTGCAGAACAACGGATCCTCACAGGCACTGAAATGCTTCACAAGGAGCAAGCCCGACCTCGCCAAACGCTACTATGCAATTTCCAAGCAGCTCAAGGCACATGAGGACGAGAACCTCGCATTCGTCGATTTCCAGTACCTGCCGAAAGCAATCAGGACGTTCAGGAATCCGGCGATCTACTTCCCTGTTCTCACAATGCAGTGGATCGAGGGTACAAATCTCAATGTGTACATATCGGAACAGCTCAAGAAGAAGAACGTGCTTGATGCTCTTGCCTCAAATTTCCTTCAGGAAATGATCAAGATACGAAATGCAGGCATCGCCCACGGTGACATAGCCGGGGACAATATAGTCATCAGCGACGCCGGAAAGCTCACTCTTGTGGATTATGATGGCCTGTACGTACCTGAATTCCGCGGCTTGAAGGCAGAGGAACTTGGCCATGATCACTTCCAGCACCCCGACCGAAGCGCAGCCACCTATTCTGCAAGGCTTGACAATTTCTCAATACTTGTCACATACCTTTCACTCCTGGCTGTGTCGGAGGACCCCAAGCTCTGGTCGAAGTACAACAAGGGAGACCAGGACTGCCTTATCTTCAGGAAGGATGACTTTGTGGACCCTTCCCACTCAGGTGTGATTAACGACCTTACGCACATGAAGGGCAGGGTGGGTGCGCTTACAGGACTGCTCAATGATGCAATAAGCCACGACCCGCTGTGGCAGGGCGCGGATCCTCAGGCAGTGGCTAAGTTACAGTGATGAATACAAGAGTCACGTCGTCATTCTTTACCTGGCCGGACGAGATGAGGCCTCCAACATAGGAGTCAAAGTCGCCGCCATGGGACAGGAGCTCCTGCCATGGTTTGTCCGCCTTGTGCTTGAGCATCCATTTGGCTATCGCATCAGTCGCGAGCACTATCCTGTCGCCTACCCTCAGTTTACCGTATTTTACCTCAATGCCTGGAATGTCCACTTCCTTTCCCTGAGCTCCAGTGAAGCCACGCCCGCTCCACATGAGCCTCGGCGTGTTGCTCATGTCCGTGCTGTCTGAAAAGGGAAACGACTCCATCCGTTCCCCTGTGATGTGGAACATGCAGGAGTCGCCTATCGTCATGCATCTGAATCTCCTCTTTTCATCCAGCAGGTCTATCTGCAGGCCGAGAAGGGTTGAATAGGAACCAAGCATTGCCTTGTTCTTCTGGAACCAGGGAAGTGAGGTCCAGTCTATGCTTGAGTACCACTGGGCCCTCGCGAGCTGCAGTATGCCCTTCATCACGTCCCTGTCGTTTGTCACGAAGCCTGGGGGGTTTTCGACAAACGTCTTGACGAGCGCCTTGGCCCAGACATCGGAGAAACTTGACTCAGTAGCTCCGTCCGCGACAGCGAACACTCCGCTAGTCGAGTCTGAAGCGTACGCGTCTTCGTACTCCTCAGAGGTGTTTCCAGTCTTGGATCTGTGGAATTCGTTGACCGTGAGCAACTATTGCATCTGCCCCTGCGGTCCCCTCGTGCCTATGTCTATGAACTGTACAAGCTGCTCGAGCTGAGCATTGAACACGTATGCCCTGGCAGCATCCTTGATGTCAATCTGCATCTCCCTGGCATACCCTACATATTGCGAGGGAAGCTCGCTGGACATCGTAAAGAGGGACCTAGCATATTTATCATCCGGTAGCTCAGACTCAAACGCCGGAAATGATATCGGGACAGCCGGATTGGATGAAAGGTGGCAGTTCCACACAAGCGGGACGCCGTCCGCTGTCTTCATGTTGAATATTTCGGTTGTCAGCTTTGCCGGGTCGCCGTCTGTGGCCTGACCGTCCGTGATGTTTATCACGATTGGCGGATAGGATGAGGAGTGTTGTTCTGTCCAGTCCTTGATGGTATCGCGTGCTATCGCCAGCGCCTTGCACATGGGTGTGTCCCCATTGGCAACAGGGTCGAACCACACACCGAAGTCATACTCCGCATCCGTTGTGCCGCCGGAGCCGTCCGCAACCTTTATCTGTCTCTTTTCGACGCGTAGTGTGCTCGAAGCGAGGGAGGATATGGGGTGGACGGTCCCTCCTTTGAGGATGGATCCTGCTTTTCCTGTCACATAACCGTACCCGATAATGCCAATGTGAAAGTAATCTCTTATTCCATCGCTTTTTGTGCACCTGAGGACGAATTCGCCGATCTGCCTGTTGACAGCATCCGAAGCCTCCTGCGCCTTTGACCGCTCCCCTCCGGGGAGTTTGTGGCTCATGGACTTCGACTGGTCTATCAGAAAGAGCACTAGGGAAGGGTTTGTCCTGCTGATTTCAGCCTCGTACGACATAGCGGAAAAAACCTGTCCATTTTATAAATAGTTGATGTCTGTGCAATCACTGGGTCAAGTCAGGAGCACGTTTTTTTATACCAGTCTCATGCGGGGCGAAGATTAACTGCAGCCCTCCCTCATGGAAACTGGAAATTCCGAAGAATGGGGAAAAAAGCCACGTCGTTAATCGTTCGGTAACTTCTTATTTCGTCGCATGCACTTTCCACAACTTGTTCCATCGGCACAAACGGAATCAATGAACAATAATGTGTCTCAAAGCACAGTTGACTGCGATCGTATTGCCTTGGTTTAAATATTATTACAAAGTGAATTCGGGATGTCTGCTATGACAACAATAGCACAACCCGGTTCGGGCAGCGATGAAGGAAGCCGTCAGATGAGGGTGGAGAGGCGCGTGGAAAACATAATGACCACGGTCTCCAGAGAATATATTCTCACCGCCCTTGTTCTGTTTGGCCTGTTTCTGATATTCGTTGCTCAGCTGGTAAGAATAGGAGCAACTGCAGCCGGTGCGGGTGCAAGCGCACATAATGCCTACCTTGTGCTTGCTGCAATTGGGAGCTACCTGATGGTCGGCGTCCTCTTCGTCGGTGGAGTCATGAAGAGAAACGAGAACCAATTCGTCAGGTTCGGCCTGCTCATTGCTGCTGGCCTGTTGTTCATAGGTGCAGCAATGATCCTTTGAACGGGCGGCGGGAAGTTTCCCAATTAAACCTTTTCGAGCTTTAAATTATCTCGAACCGTTTTCCATTTACAGCACGGTTTCTGAGCTTCTTCGAGGCGTGGCAGCATGCATGCGCTCTGAAATGTCCTCGGACTTGCTGTCGATGATTTTTCCGCTTATCTGGGCGACGTCCATGGAATAGCCTCGTGTGTGGAGAACAGTTTACTGAAGTTTTTCAGACTCTCTTTCGGGGTCGGCGAAAGCTGGCAAAACGTGATCCGCATCTTTCAGGAATGCGGTGATAACGGGTTTACTCCGGGAAACAGCACCCCTTGAGAATGACAATTGGGCAAAGCTTATTTACCGATGATGCTGACGGGGCACCGTTGTCTTACTCGCCCGAACTGCTCATGGTGGTGGTAGTTTCCATCTCCGCTCTGCACATGATAGCACCTGACCACTGGGTGCCGGTTACGCTCGTTTCCTACAGGAACAGTCTGACAAGGAAAAGAACATATTTTCTGGCTATGCTGGTCGGTCTTACTCATGGTGTTTCTTCCGTCGTCCTTTCCTTGGTGATTGCAGCAATAGGATCACTTTTCCTGCCTGTTGCGTATATCAGGTTATTTTCCGTACTCCTTCTTGTTGCCATAGCTGCTTACATTATCCTGAACTCCATCAGGGAATCCAGGGAGTCCGAAGGAATTGAGAGTGCATCCCTGCTGGTAAGTGTAATACCCGACCCGGCTCTTGTCCCCTTCATTCTGATTGCAGGGACTTTCGGGGCCGCTTACAGTTATTTCATGATGGCTGCATTTGTCGTAGCTGCCTCAATATCGCTCGTGGTGGTCGTCGTGCTATCTCTTCGCGGGCTGGAAAAGGCTCTGGCTGGAATCAAGCCACAGACGGTTGATGCTGTAGTTGCGGGAGCGCTGGTCGCAATGGCCGCATTCATATATTTCATAGGCTGAGCCTGCCAGGAAAGGGAAATTAATCCATGACTCTTCGACATGCACATTATGAAGAAATACGTCAATCATCGAATCCCGGTTTCCCGGACTCAGCAGGAAATGCTTCCCTCGAGTCACTCAAACAGTCGAATAACCTGATTGCCTTTTTCTTCTACTTGACCGCCAGCACACTCTCACGAATCCCGCGACCAGATTCTTCCCACAGTTGATTCGTGTCCTTTCAGATACACAGACTGGTTCAATTGTCAGGGTTCTGAACTTTTTGATGAAGATCGTTCAGATATTCCGGGAATTGTTTTTGTTGTTTTGCTTTTCGTGGAATCCGTCAGTGATCGAAAAATATATGTTGGGTAAGCAGATACCCGCGATGGTGTTTAATTGTACCCTCGGGCATTCAAGTATGAACGTGCAACATCTTTGGAGAATGCCATAGAACTGCTAAGCAGGAACCGCGAAGACGTCCGCCCTCTTGCCGGGGGCATGAGTCTCATACCGCTCGCAAAACTCAGGCTTCTCTCCCCGGGATGCATAGTCGACATAGGCAGGCTTTCCGAACTCAAAGGCATCAAGCAGGACAAGGAATGGCTCGAGATAGGTGCGCTTACCACCAACACCGAGATACTAGAATCCAAGTGGCTCTCAGGAAGCTATCCTCTTCTGCTCGACACTGTAAAGGAGATAGGTGACGTCCAGGTGAGGAACAGGGGAACAATCGGGGGAAATCTGGCGCAGGCCGACTCGTCTACCGACTGGCCTGCCACAATGATCGCCTTGAGGGCGAAGTTCGTTTCCAGGGGTCCCAAGGGTGAGAGGATCCATGACGCAGACTCATTCTGCATCGAACCATACACAACAGCGCTGGACCCGGATGAGCTTCTGACCCACATACGTGTTCCCAATCCTGCCTCCGGCTCAGTCGGTGCTTCACACATCAAACTTGAGCGCAGAAAGGGCGACTACGCAATAGGCATAGTCAGCGCACAGCTAGAGGTGGACAACGAGGGGAAGTGCGTTTCTGTCGGAGTGGGCATAGGTGCGGTGGGTGTAATAGCTGTGAGGGCATCCAAGACCGAACAGTTGCTGAAGGGAAGGAGAGTCGATGCCGACACGCTTGCAAAGGTAGGCGACACGGTCCGTGACTCGTTTGGCGGCATGGATATACTCTCTGATATCAAGGCTCCTTCAGACTACAGGCTCGATGTCATCGGAACCCTGGCAGAAAGGTGCATTTCGAAAGCATATTCAATGGCCGCATCCGCAGGCGCCGGTCAGGGTAAGGGGAGGTGAGCAGCATGACTCAGATACAACTTATTGTCAACGGAAAGAAAGTGGAAGGAAACGTGGAGCCGCGGAAACTGCTGATTGATTTCATAAGGGAGGATCTCGGACTCACAGGTCCTCACATAGGATGCGACACAAGCAACTGCGGAGCTTGCACCATACTTCTTAACGGTCGGGCTGCAAAGTCCTGCACTATGTTTGCCGTCCAGGCCGACGGCATGGAAATCCTTACAATTGAGGGTCTGGCAACGGACGGAAAACTTCACCCGCTGCAGCAGGCATTCCATGAGAACCACGCTCTCCAGTGCGGTTACTGCACACCCGGAATGATAATGTCATCGGTCGATCTACTTTCACGGAATCCAAATCCAACCGAAGAGGAAATACGGCTCGGGATATCAGGCAACCTGTGCAGGTGCACAGGATATCACAACATAGTGAAGGCAATATCGAGCGTAGCCAAATCGCACATCTTCGTAAGCCCGGTGAAAAAAGAGGGGAGGGACTGAACATGGCCTCATCGGTAACCATGCACAAGGAAGAGGCCAGGACAGCCGGATGGATAGGCAAGAGGTACCCGCGGAAGGAGGACATACGGTTCATCACCGGCAATGGCCTCTTTGCTGCAGACATAAAGCTACCGAACATGGCCTACGTGGCGATTGCACGGAGCCCATACGCGAGCGCCAAGATTGTGCGCATAGACAAGAAACGGGCTCTGGCCGTTCCGGGAGTGGTAGGCATATTCACAGGCGCGGAGATCGTGGAAGAGCTTGATCCTCTGCCCAACCTTCTCCCATCACCCTATGACAGGGTAAGGGATTTCGGGATAGCAGTGGACAGGGTCCGCTACGCAGGCGAGCCCATAGCTGTCATAGTCGCCGAGAGCACCTATGCAGCATGGGACGCCATGGAACAGCTTGATGTTGATTATGAGGAGCTCCCCCCGGTCCTTACAGCCATGACCGGAGCAAAGGATGGTTCCCCGCTCGTCCACGAAAATGTACCGACAAATGTTGTCTGGCACAGGAAGTTCACCTATGGGGACCTGGATGAGGCTTTCAGAAATGCACACATAGTTGTTTCAAAGAAGCTGAAATGGCACCGCTTCACTTCCGCCCCGCTGGAACCGAACGTGGTGGTCGTCGATTATGATGCACGGCACGGTATATACACAGTCTGGAGCAACAATCAGAGGCCTGCGTTCAATCAGGCAGCAGTTGCAAAGTCGCTGAGGACCCAGGCTAACCTGCTTCATTTCATCTCGCCCGACATCGGCGGAGGCTTCGGGATTAAGAACGAGAATTATCCCTACATAATTCTGCTGGCGGTTGCGGCGCGCTGGGTGCGCAGGCCTCTCCGCTGGGTAGAAACAAGGACAGAACACATGATCGCCTCTGCCCACGGAAGTGAGATAAACTACGAGGCCGAAATGGCACTTTCAAAGGACGGCAGGATTCTCGGCCTGCGGGCAAAAGCCTTCCACGATGAGGGTGCCTACATGCGCAGAGAACCGATAGCTGCCTTCAACTTCATCAGGCACGCCACGATGACCTACACATTCCGCAACCTGGAGATGGATATCTATGCCATTGTGACGAACAAGTGCCCTGTCGGGCCCAACCGTTCGTATGGAAAGATGCAGCAGGGATTCCTTGTCGAACGCCTCCTCGACATCGGTGCAAGGAAGCTTGGACTGGATCCGATTGAAATAAGGATGAGAAATTTCGTCTCCTCCACCCAGATGCCTTACGAAACGCCGACTGGGGCAATGCTCGACGGCGGTGAATATGCCAAGGCTATTTCCAAGGTGGCTGAGAATCTCCAGTATGGTGAACTGATAAAGGAGAGGGACAGGCTGAGAAAGTCCGGAATGCTTGCCGGCGTCGGTGTCTCGATGGGCATGGACGCATGCCCGATCAATTTTTCCTCCAACCGTCTCATCAACCCCAAATCGACTGCATCCGGGGAGAGCGAGGCGGCCTGGGTCAAGATAGATGAGGACGGCAACATATCGGCAGCCGTCGGGACCTCGCCCCAGGGCCACGGGCATGAAACTGCCGTCTCGCAGATCGTTGCGGAAGTGCTTGGTGTGAGCCCTGATGACGTGTACACCCTTCCTGCCTTCGATTCCTGGACTCATCCGTCAACTCCCCATTCTGGAACTTACGCGAGCAGATTCGCGATAGCGGGCGCTTCCGCAGTGAACGGCGCAGCTGTAAGGGTCAGGGAGAAGGTACTGCGCATAGCGGCACATGTCATGGGTGAAAGCGAGTCAAATCTCGACATTGTCAACGGTGTCGTCGTGTCTGTAAAGGCAAAACCCGGCGTTTCACTGAAGGAAATCGCAAGGCTTGCATGGAAGGATCTAGCCAATCTCCCGGAGAAAGAGGAACCTGGGCTTTATGTAAACCTCGTCTACAAGACGCCATTCAAGCTGCCCATAGACGACCAGAGGGGCAACTTTTCACTAACCTACAGTTACAGCGCTTCCATGGTTCTTCTTGAAATCGATCCTGGAACAGGCATGTCGAAAATCAGGCGGGTGGGCATTGTCGAAGATTCGGGCAACCAGATTAACCCCATGATCGTAGAGGGGCAGATTCACGGACAGCTTGGCCACCAGCTTGGGGCAGCACTTTACGAGGACCTCGTCTACGATGAAAACGGCCAGCTGCTCACTTCGACTTTCAAGGATTACCTCGCACCAACCGCATCGGACCTGCCTTCGTACGAGACAGGCTCGATAGTCACTCCGTCCCTCTTCACGCCGCTCGGCACAAGGGGAATGGGTGAGGGAGGGGGAGCACCACTCATCGCATGTGCGAATGCACTTGACGATGCACTCACACCGCATGGAATGGAATTCGACGGCTCATATCTCAGTCCGGTCAAAATAAGGAATATTGTGAAAACGATAACGAAGAAGTAAGGTCTGTGCACTCTTCCTGTAAAACGGTGAGGAAGATTTAGGAGTCCCGGTGACGGAGAATCGCAGACAAAACAGGTGCGCTCCGAAACGCGGGACAGGAAGGCGGCATCATGGCAGATTGTTTCCGTTCGAAAAAAATGATGTCGCCGTCCAACAAGTACACAAAGTTTTGTTGCATGAAATTCGAAGACATCTATTCGTGACTCAGAAATCATTAATAACATGAGGGCATTACCACAAAGGAGAATTTTTCCTCGGGGGGCTCTTTAATGGCAACTGTAGCAGCAAACAGCATTGGGTCAACAGAAAACACTGAAATATTCCGCAATATTTCGAAAATTGATATTGCGAAGATAACAGTGGGCTCGACTTTCGGAACGATAATGGAATGGTATGATTTCTTCCTTGCCGCACTTGCGGCCACGACTGTGTGGCCTGCACTTTTCTTCCCTACTTTGAATCCGGTGGTGGGACTCGCGGCTGCGGCGGCAACTTACGCAGTCACTTACTTCACCAGGCCAATCGGAGCTTACATCTTTGGCCACTACGGAGATCGCATTGGCAGAAGAACAATGCTTGTCTGGACCCTCCTGATTATGGGCGGTGCAATGACAGGCATAGCTGTCCTGCCAGTCTACGGGGCAATAGGCGTGCTTGCTCCTGCGCTCCTTATCGCTTTAAGGCTGATAATAGGCATAGGCGTTGGCGGCGAATGGGGCGGCGCTGCAACATGGGTCATTGAATTTGCAGCCAAGTCTAAGAACAGGGGTTTCTGGGAGGGATGGGTTATGTCTGCCACTCCCGGCGGACTTGCTCTTGCCGTTGGATTCTTCACCCTGATAAGGGTATATTCGCCCAATCTGCTGTACTTCGTGCACTACGGATGGAGGATTGCCTTCGCTCTCGGAGCTGTCCTTCTCCTCGTAGGCGTCATCGTCAGGTACAGGCTGACAGAGAGCCCTATATTCAATGAGCAGAGGAAAAGGGGCGCCCTCATGAAGTCGCCTGCAACAGATGTGCTTAAGAGGCACCTCGGAGGCATCCTCCTTCTCGGCCTGTCATGGGCATACATCATAGCGTTCACTTCCGGCCTGGTCATAGACACGGCAATACCGCTGTTCACCGCGATGAAGGTCCCGCTCGTATTCATCGACATTACTGTATTCATGTCGGCGTTCGCAGCTGTTATTGGCTCAGTGGTAGGCGGAGTGATCGGTGACAGGATTGGCAACAGGAAGACGCTCATTCTCTCTGCCGTTCTCTCGATCATAGTCACATTCCCGTACTTCTTCATGGTGCGGACAGGGAACCACGCTCTCATGATCATAGCAATGATGATCATACTCTTCGTTCCGTTCGTCGGCTTCGGCGTTCTTGGAAGATGGTTCACTGAATACTTCGAGGCAAAATACAGGTATTCGGGCTCAGGACTCTCGTACCAGCTTGGCGCTGTGTTCGGGTCCGTACCCACAGTTGCACCCATTCTTCTCGCCATAGCCTACGGTGGCTTTATCAAGGCATGGCCATACATCGCCATATTGATGATCGCCACATGCATAATATCGATCGCAGCGGCGCTTGGGTCAAAGGAAATCATGAAACTGGAGCACGCGTAAACACTTCAATGCTGTGCGGGTACGGGACTGAAGTCAGGACCAGAGCAATCCCGAATCCTCACAGCAGCCCTCTTGGCTAATCTGCATTCATTGGAAAGAATTACTAAGATCTTCCTGCATGCCTGAGGAGTATTGCCCCATGGCTGAAAAAACACACGGAAACATACTTGTGAGAGCCACATCTAAACTGGTTCTCGGCACAACCCTCCAATGGTTCAACTTTTTCATAGCTGCCGTTGCCGCCGCTCTTGTCTGGCCAACCGTGTTCTTCAATGGAACTGCGGAGGGAGTGCCACTCTCCATTATAGCCTACGCAGCTGCTTTTGTCACTCGACCCATAGGCGCTGTCCTGTTCGGCTATATTGGCGACAACTTCGGCAGGAAAAGATCACTTGTGATAGCGCTGCTGCTTATGTCCGCGGGGACAATGGCTATTGCAGTCACACCCTCCTACTCGTCCATCGGCGTAGCAGCCTCGATCATTCTTATTCTGTTCAGGGGAGTCCAGGGGTTCGGAATTGGCGGCCACTGGGGAGGCGTGGCGTCATACATTACCGAGCTTGCGTCTTCCTCGAAATGGAAGAATTTCTGGACCAGCTGGGTACAGGCATCCCTGAGTTTTGGCGTCGCTCTCGCCACCTTTTCCCTTGCGTTTGCCGATTACATCCTTCCCCACAGCGTATTCCTGAGCATAGGATGGAGGATAATATTCGTCCTCGGCGCAATCGCGGTCATGGTCGGAGGGGTGATTTCATACAGGATGGAGGAGAGCAGGGATTTTGTCGAGCTGAAGCAGAGAAGGGCAAACCAGAACACTCCTCTGTCGGAGCTTTTCAGAAACGAGGGAAGAAAGATATTCGAACTCTCTCTTGTCGAGGTTTACGAAGTTGGTACAAGCAGCATAATGCTACTCCCGCTTTCGATCATATATCTGGAGACGCTGAAGACAAGCACCTTCATTGCAACTTCCACTGTGACCGTTGCCGCCTTCGTCACCGGGATACTTGTTGTCGTTGTGGGCGCCGTCATGAGCGTCGTCGGCAAGAAGAAGTACGCCCTTCTCCTGTCAACCGCCCTTGGAGCCATCATATCTGCGTATCCGTACCTGGCGCTTCTCAGGACTGGCAATATTCTTTACGCATACATAGCACAGATAGCACTTCTTGCATCTCTTGAGACAGGTTACGCAATGCTTGCTGCAGTTTCGGCGGAGCGCTTTACAACAAGGAACAGGTCATCTGCCATAGGCGTTTCATACCAGCTCTCTGCCGCCATCTCCGGGATAATAAACATAACAGTTGTCTCCTGGCTCATCTCCCTTTACAACGGCGTTGGGAAAGCCATCGGCCAGGTTGCGCTCGTCGCCACACTCCTTTGCATCATATCATTCGTTACGGCATTGCTTACGCTCAAGTGATTTCCAGACAAGCCGGGCACCGAAGATACTGCAGGCTCACCTGGCTGCGGATCTTTCCCCGGCCCCCGACCTTGCACCTTCTATGAGCGACTTGATGTAGACCGGGCTAAGCGGCGTTTTTCTTAATTTGACACCAAGAGGCCTCAGTGCATCCTCCACCGCATTTGAAAGGGCTGGCGGCGGACCTATTGTACCTGTTTCCCCCGCCCCCTTGAAACCGCCGGGAGTAAACGGATTTGGCGTTATCAGATGGCTGAGGACAAACTCCGGGACCTCCATCGATGTCGGAACAAGATAGTACTTGAACATAGTATCCCAGCG
>JAKAPY010000177.1 GCA_021811925.1 Thermoplasmata archaeon
GACCCTGGCGCCGCTCCAGAGCATGACGCTGCAGAGGGCCCGGAAGTCCCGCGCCCTGGTCAGCCTGTGCGAGCCGCGCTTCCGTCCGATTTCTCCATCCCAGTAGCCCGTTCTCTCCGCTGCCCTGACCGTGAGGGAGAGCGCGCCCAGCTGCTGCTGGGTGTAATATTTGATGTCGCGCTCGAGGACAGTGGAGCGGATAAATCCGTCCTTGCCATATGGCAACATTCCCGCCAAATCCGCACCGGTGCATTCAACTTATCGAGTTCCTTATAAATGTGCGTTGCCGGCTGCGGCATTCATGCAGTGAGAGATTACTCATAGATGCGCCATTACGGGCGGCTCCGGGCCGGAGCTCCGTGCGACGAATATTTAAGTGTTGCATGATTTGACGCAGGTGCCCAATTAAGTAACATGAGAGGGGCTGGCGCAATACCTCTCATTCGCCTCTGCCCGATTTGATTTCCGCAAGCAGGTTGCTGACCGCCTCGAGCGGATCCTTCGCTTCGTAGATTGTCCTTCCCACGATTAGCGCGTCAGACCCGTTCTGGATTGCCGCCTTTGCCGATCCACCCTGAGGTCCGACTCCTGGCGTAAGTATCGGGATCCTGCCGACGATCCCCCTCAGGTGCTTGATCCTTTTGGGTCTTGTTGCAGGTGCCACGATTCCGTCCACCTTGAGGGTTACGGCCATCTCTGCAATCCTGTCCGCAAACTTGACATTGATCTCGGATGCTCCAGGATTTGACATTTCCGTAACCAGGTAGACGGATGCGCCCCGCGCGCTGTTGAGACATGCTTCCACGGAGTCCCTTCCGGGAAATCCCTGGACTATGAGCCCAGAGGCGCCGAGCTTGACAGCCGCTGATGTGATCATCGCGTTTGTATGGGGCACATCGGATATTTTGAAGTCACATATTACCTTGAAATGGTTCGATATCTCTGTTATTACCTGGGGTCCCTGGGCCAGTATTATGGGCCAGTTGAGCTTGATTGCGTCGACGTATTTTCCAACCGAGTTTACTATGTCCATCGACTTTCTCCTGTCCGTTTCGTCCAGCGCCAGTACCAGGCCACGCTCAAAACCAATCTTCTTCAAATGCGGCTCTCTCCCTTTTTGTATCGCAGTTCCACATACATAGTGTCACTTGCATTAAAACACTTTTGATGCGTCCGGTTGTTGACAGCTTCTACACTCCTCCGCCGTCGCGACCAGGCTATCCCATTTCCAGGAGGCAGCGCATTTCATGATGTGCCCCGCACTCCCGATCCGGAGACTGAGACTCCACCCCCAGCGGCAGATGTTAAACAGTTGAAAGACATCATCCGGTACATGTCAGAGGAAGAGGCGGCAAGACTGCTCTCTCTGCTTGACGCCTCAGTGTCAGCCACCTGGGTCCCTCCCGAAGGTTGCGCTGTTCTCTATTCGGGCGGCTTGGACAGCAGCACCGTTGCTGCTCTTTGCGCAAAACTCATGCCCGTGACACTTTACTCCGTCGGAACTGCAGGCTCCCATGACATACTGTCCTCGGCAGCCGGCGCGATGGAGATGAAACTCAATCTTGTTTCAGTCATAGCCGGTGAAGATGAAATAAAGTCCTCTGCAGAGCAGGTCGCCGGCCTGCTTGCAGAAGTTCAGGGGTGGGCGATGAACCGCCTGGACATTTCCATCTACGCACCTATGTTCCACCTCATGGGATTCGTGAAGGAAAGGCATGTGTTCACCGGCCAGGGAGCAGACGAGCTTTTCGGCGGATACAGCAGATACATGAGGATGGGCGCGGAGGAGAGGGTTATCGCAATGGGCAGCGACGTGAAGGCACTCCTTTCTTACGGCATCAGGAGGGACGAAAGTGTGGCACTTCATTTCGGCAAGGAACTCCACCTGCCATTCCTCTCTCCGGAGGTTGTTGAATTTGCATCATCCCTGTCTCCCGAGTCAAAGGTTGATGGAAAGACAAGGAAAAAAGTGCTCAGGGAATGCGCCTCCCTTCTGAATCTGAAGGCCTCTTCTGCTGAAAAAAAGGCAATGCAGTACGGGAGTGGATTCGACAGGGTGCTCAGGCATGTACGTCAGAGCGTTCTCTGATATTCCATTTGGAGTGTTTCAACCGAAGACGTCCCCTCCCTTGGCAGCTGCTCCATCGTTATGAAATGCATCAAGTCAATCCTCCTGATTGTCCTGTAGTCTATAGAGGTCGGGTTGTCCTTGAGGTTGAAAAGGAATTCATCCTTCTCGTCTTCGTACTCGCACACGTAAGTACCTGTTCTTTCGCCGTCCACGTCCCAGACGCCAAGCACAAGGTTCCCCTCCACCCATATCTCGAATCTTCTGGTGCCAACCTGCTCCCCGTCGACCTCGAGACTCGATACGCCGACAAGCCTGTTGTCTTCCATTGTGCATTTCAGCTCATCGAAGAATCTTCCCGTATCCCTGTTGCTCAACTCCCCCTTCCATTCTCCCTCAATGAATGAAAGCCTCCTGAAGATATTCTCGCTCGTCGGCCTGATCATTCCTTTTCCTTCAACGGCTGAACTTGACCGCCGACTTATAGTTTGTCTTAAGGGAGCTCGGTGAATATTCAAAATTAATAAACCATAAACTTAAATTGGAATTTAGGTGTTAAGCAAGAATAGTGATTTCATGGCAAGACAGAAGTATTCAGCTGTACCGTTGAAGTACAAGGAAGTAGAGGGCATATCAGCAAAGACATTCACGGAGCATTTCAAGCTCTACGAGGGGTACGTGAACAAGACGAATGAAATATACGAGAAGATCGCAAACAACTTCGCCGACTCCTCGAAATCCGCCGGCACATACAGTGAGTATGGCGAGGCCAAGAGGCAGCTTTCCTTCTGCCTTGGCGGAATGTGGAACCACAAACTCTACTTCGGAGACTTTGAAAACGGAAGCGGCACAAAACCATCCAATGAACTGGTCAGCGAATTGACCACCGATTTCGGTTCCTATGAAAAATGGAAGGAGGACTTCATAGCGACAGGAATGGCAGCAAGGGGATGGGCGATGCTCTGCTACGGGCTGGATGACGGGAGACTGCACAACGTTGTCCTCGACGCACAGAACGCAGGTTTCCCTGCGACTGTTGTGCCGCTCGTGCTTATGGATGTGTATGAGCATGCCTATTTCATCGACTACGGGACAGCCAGGAAGCCGTACGTCGAGGCATTTTTCAAGAACGTGAACTGGAACTATATTTCAAGACGGTTTGAAAAGTGCACAAGGATGCACAAGATCTGGAACGAATAAAGAGTCCGCCCGGGCCGTCCTAATGTGGCGGCCCTCTATTTTGCATTTCTCCTCAGCATCGAACTCAGGGAACGTTTCAGCCTGCCCTCTGTTTCAGGGAAGATGGATAGGACAAGAAGCAGTGCAGCGGCAGCGAACGATGCACCCGATGCGGCATAACCGTAAACTAGCGTGCTGAAGGGTGCAAAGCTGAAAGTCAGCGAAACCGGGCCGCCACCAATCGAGTATATCGAATACAGTTCGGCCGCACCCGAGGTGTTATGCGTGGTGGAATAGGGGACAAGATCCGCGCTCGCCTTCCATGAGGCAGGATCCGCTGCCGGCGGTATGAAGACGATATAGTTCTTTGAATTGAGTTCAAGGAGCCCCGGAACCTGGACCGTGTAGGAAGATGCTGTCACCATTTTGCTCTGCAGGGGGACGGCCGAAGAGTTGACAAGAGCGCTTCCCGTTCCGCCAACGACCCATGCGTAGTTTGTCAGATTCACGCTCGAAGAGAGGTTGACAAGCTGCGAGTATGATGGAACATGCGCCACCTGCTGCACTATGTATGCCCTTGAGACCCGGTGGTCGTTCAAAAACAGGGCGCACTCGCTTGTGTTCAGCACAAGGCTGAGGTCAGCCTGATGGTAGAGGAATGAATAATCAATGTAGTCAG
>JAKAPY010000013.1 GCA_021811925.1 Thermoplasmata archaeon
CGATCTCTTCCTTTTGTTCAGGAATGCGTTCATTCCCTCCTTCTGGTCCAGTGTAGCAAAAAGTGAGTAGAAAAGCGAGCGTTCGAACAGCAGACCTTCTGTCATCTGGTTTTCAGCCGCCCTCCTGACTGCTTTCTTGGCCAGCAGCACTGCGGTTCTGGGCTTGGCGGAGATGAGCGCCGCTATCCTTGACGCCTCCCTGACCGCCTGCCCCTTCGGGACCAGTGCGGTGACGATGCCCATCCGCTCCGCTTCGGCCGCGGAGAATGACTCGCCGGTGAGTATGTACCTCATTGCCCTGTATTTTCCAGCAGCGCTGGTGAGCCTCTGTGTTCCCCCCGCACCGGGGATTATGCCCAGCTCTATTTCAGGCTGGCCGAATCTTGCATCCTCAGCAGCCACTATCATATCGGATGCCATTGCAAGTTCACAGCCGCCGCCGAACGCGTAGCCCTCCACCGCGGAGATGAAAGGCTTTCCGACGGATGCGAGCGCATCCCATACTGAGAAATCATCATGCTTCTCGAAGGAGGCCATGGACCTGCCCGCCATCTCCTTGATGTCTGCACCGGCGGAGAAGAATTTTTCGCCTCCGGTGATGACAGAGGCGCCTATGCTTTCGTCAGCGTCCAGTTCATGCAGTATCTCGGTGAGCCTTGAAATCAGACCGAAGCTCAGTGCGTTGCGAACCTCCGGCCTGTTCAGCCGGACAATGGCAATGCCGCCTGCCTTTTCGTAAACGACGCTGTCCCCGGCGACTTCCTTCATGGATGAAGTCATCGCGAGTACGATTAAAGCGTTTTCCCCCCGCACTTTCTGCATTTGAGCCGGGGCGGAGGCATTAAATTAAAAACAGGTAGTCGAATAACATCACTGTCCAAATCGGTGAAAGATATGAGTCTTGTCCCTGAAGAACTGCATTACACCAGGTCCCATGAATGGGTGAAGAGCGAGACGAACGGCTGGAAGGTCGGCATCACGGACCATGCGCAGGCAGAGCTGACTGACGTCGTGTTTGTCGAGTTCGAGAAGGTGGGGAAGAAGCTTAAAAAAGGCGACGTCGTTGCAAACGTGGAGTCGGTGAAGACTGTGTCTGAAGTGTTTTCCCCTGTCGACGGAGAAATAGCGGCAGTTAACCCTTCTGTCTCCGATAAGCCGGAGAAGGTGAACCAGGATCCATATGGAGAAGGATGGTTTGTTGTCATAAAGCCGTCGGGGGAGAGGGAGGACCTGCTGAAGGCGGCCGACTACAGGAAGCTCATCGGTGAATAAGGATGCCAGCCCAGCTGATAACAGGACTTGAGGATAAGGACAGTGCGAGATATGCGCTCATATGCGGCGATCCGGAGAGGGTCCCGAAGATCGCTTCAAGGCTCGCATCCCACTCCAAGGTCAGGAGCATAAGGGAATTCAACATAATGTCAGGGATGCTGGAAGGGGAAAAGGTCATTGTTGCATCCACCGGCATAGGCGGTCCGTCGGCGGCAGTACTTGTGGAGGAGCTTGCAAATCTCGGGACTGACACATTCATAAGGATAGGCACTTCGGGTGGCATAGCCAGCGGGCTTGCAAAGGGAGACATGGTGATAACGACCGCCGCATTCAGAAAGGACGGAACAAGCAACAGCTATGCGCCTAACGGATTTCCAGCTGCCGCACACCACGAAGTAATCGGCGCCCTTGTCAGGTCTGCCGGTGCGAGGAAATGCAACTTCCAGGTGGGCGTCACGCTTTCGGTGGACGGATTCTACTCCGAGAACAGGGTGGTTGAAAAAGGCGTGCTCGGCTCCATGTCGCACAAAGGCTTCATGCTCCCTTCACGGAGGGATGATCTGATGGATGCGAAGCAGCTTGGAGTCAAGAACATAGAGATGGAACTGGGCACAGTGCTGACCCTGACGACCATCTGGGGTCTGAGGGCAGGGGGTATATGCCTTGTGTCGGATGTTGCGCCATGGCACCCCACTGAGGGGCTGATAGATCCTGAGAAGGGAATGGACATATGTATTGACATAGCAGTGGATGCCCTCCGCTCGATCATAGATTCGGACAGAAGGCGCCCCGGCAAGGGCAGTAGAAGCGGTTGAAGTGCCCTGTAACTACAGGGTCCTGGGATTGTTGTAGAACCACTGCATTGTAGGAGGCTCTATGTTGTCCTGCCAGAGCATCGCTATAAGCTCACCCATGTGGTAGAGCTGTTCGGTGAAGGACTGAAGCAGGCATTCCTCAACAGTCATGCTGATGGTAGCACCCTTCATTGTCCTGAAAGTGGCGATGGACGCCATGTCAACCGACCCATCGGCGAAAAACGCGGCAGTCTTTTCCTCCACTTCACCAAGGTGGCCGAGCACCATCTTCATGTCCGTGTACTCGTCCCAGCTGCGCCTGCTGTACTCTGCACTTCTTCCCTTGACGACGAAATTGACAATCCAGTCCTCGTTGTCCACCATGTGGAGGAGTATGTTCTTCATGCTGTGGAAGCTCGCCTCCCTGTTCCTGTCCACCTCGGCATAGGGAAGTGATGCGAGTTTTTCGGCGAACTTGCGCCTTACGGTTGTCGAATACCTGCTGAGTTCCTGGATCTTGAGCATGCACCGTTTGAATCCATTCATGCGGATTAATCTAGCGGAAGACGGGCCGCGCAGCGCCCGATTCAATACACATCGAGTGCAAGGACACGCGCCATTGCGCCGCTTGCATCCTTCAGCTTGAGTGGGGCTGCGACAAGGAGGTACCTCTTGCCCTCCACAAGCTGCGAGAGACCGGCCAGGTCCTCGATTATCACGGTCTCGTGCTTCATAAGAAGCCTGTGCACCTCGAAGTCCTTGTGGTCATACGGTTCTATACCGAGCGTGTCGATGCCGACGGTCCTGACTTTGTGGGAGACGAGAAACTCCGCCGCGTCCATAGACAGTCCCGGAAAATCATAGAGGAAGTCACGCCTGAACGCCCTCCTGGCGCTCCAGCCGGTGCTGATAAGTAATATTGAGCCGTCATATTCTTCTCTCCATTTTTGCCCCAGCATATCGCCTGTGATTTCCCTTCCACCGGGGTGCACATCGATGCAGAAGCAGTCTCCGACAAGACTGTCCAGACCAAGGTTGTCGACTGTGGTGCCTTCCTCAAGCATGTGGTATGGTGCGTCAACATGCGTTCCTGCATGGGTAAGGGAGGAATAGCTCTCAATGTTGTAACCATCCCTTGCGGCAATGCCCACCGGTGTAATCATCGGAAAGGGATTCGTTGGCCATGTGGGCATCTGCGTCCAGACGGTCGCGCTGAGGTCGAAGACGTGTTTCAACTGCATGATTGCAGTAAGCATGCATGGACTAATAACAGTTGAGTGCTGAGCAGAATGATGCCACTCGGCTCGCCCGTCACTCATCACTGTTCAGCGCTGGGTTTCTCGTCATCGCGGCATGATTGATATCGCCCCCGACTTCAACTACTTTCCGTCCCGACCCCGGCAAAGATATTATACCCTGCTTCTGTTTTTCAGCAGCATGCGGCAGAAACTGATGGATATACTCGCCTGCCCTGTATGCAAGTTCCACCCGCTCGAACTCAAAATAGAGAAGAAAGAGGGGGACGAGATTGTGGAGGGCACCATCACCTGCCCGAAATGCAACATAGACTACCCGATCAGGGAAAGGATTCCGAACATGCTTCCGCCCGATATGAGGTAGTTCAGAGTTTTGATAGCGCCTCTTTCATCGCACCCAGGCCGCGCTCGAGGTTTTCTGTGCTTGTGGCGTACGATATTCTGAAATGATTCTCCCCGAATTTGCCGAATGAGGAACCCGGCGTAACGGCAACGTGCGCCTCGTCGAGGAGGTAAGCTGCCATATCCTCGGAGGACATGTCGAAGTCGTACTTCGGAAATGCATAGAATGCACCCCTGGGCTCGACTATCTCAATGCCGCCCATTCCCTTCAGCTTCCCGACCGTGAGGTCCCTTCTCTTCCTGAATTCCGAGACCATTTTCTGGACGGGTTCCCACGGCCCCTTCAGGGCGGCGACGCCTGCCTTCTGTGCAAAGGAGGTCGCACAGGTGATAGAATGTGTCTGAACCTTCTGTATGCCGTCGAGAAGATTCTTGGGAGCATGCAGATAGCCCAGTCTCCAGCCAGTCATTGAATAAGTCTTAGAGAAGCCGTTGACAGTTATGACGCGCTCCTTCATGTCCGGAAACGAAGCAGGAGAGTAGTTCTTTGCATCATATATTATGTGCTCATATATCTCGTCGCTCAGTATCAGTATATTCCTGTCGGCAGCAATTTCACAGATTGCCTTGATCTCGTCCCTGCCCGCAACGCTGCCCGTCGGGTTGTTGGGGTAGTTGAGGAGTATCATCCTTGTCCTGTTCGTGATCTTCTCGACTATCTGCTCAGGTGTCAGCCTGAATCCGGTTTCCTCGTCGGCCCTGACGGGTACCGGCACAGCGTCGGCGATTCTCACCATGGGCTCGTACGAAACCCATGAAGGGTCTGCGAGTATCACTTCCTCCCCCCTGTCAACAAGGGCCATTATGGACATGAAGATTGCATGCTTTGTGGGAGTCACTATAACTTCTGAGGGATCGGCATCAATTCGGTTTTCCGACCTCAGCTTCTCCGCTATTGCCTGCCTGAGTTCCGGTATTCCCGCCGAGGGAGTGTACTTGGTGAAGCCCGACCTGAGCGCTTCAATGCCTGCCTCCACAATGTGAGCAGGGGTGGGGAAGTCTGGCTCTCCAATTGAGAATGAAATGACATCGATCCCCCGGGACTTCAGTTCCTTGACCTTGTCCGCGACCTTTACCGTTCCAGACTCCTGAACTGCTTCCATCCTGAAGGACATGAAAAGAACCAATGCGAACGTGGTTAAATCCTTTCCCTGAGATGCTGTCTTGCAGCTGACGCAACGCACGCATATATGTCCAGAATCGAACAGGCATGGACACCGAAGGCTGCCGGCTGTGCCAAGGATATATAGATGGGCCTGATACGTACAACCGTAGATGGACGGGTGTTCCAAATGCCGCTGAAACTAGATATCGCTGGCCTCAGGCAGGGTACTGAACTGATCAAGAGAGGATTTGCTAGCATGCAGAAGGGCGGGGTGATCATGGATGTCACCAACGCGGAACAGGCTGCAATAGCGGAAGAGGCCGGTGCTGTGGCCGTCATGGCGCTCGAGAGGGTGCCGGCGGACATAAGGGCGGCGGGCGGGGTGGCCAGGATGGCAGATCCGCTCAAGGTCATTGAAATAATAGACGCCGTCACAATACCTGTGATGGCGAAGTGCAGGATAGGCCACACCTCAGAAGCTTTTGTCCTGCAGGAACTGGGTGTCGACATGATTGACGAGAGTGAGGTTCTGACGCCTGCAGATCCGTTCCACCATGTCGACAAGAGATCATTCAAGGTGCCCTTCGTGTGCGGTGCGCGTGATCTTGGGGAGGCCCTCAGGCGGATAGACGAGGGGGCCGCAATGATAAGGACCAAGGGCGAACCTGGAACCGGGAATGTCGTAGAAGCGGTAAGGCACCAGAGGGCCGTCATGGAAAAGATAAGGTCGCTCAAGGGGTTGAACCACGAGGAACTGTCTGCAGTCGCGAGGGAGATACAGGCTCCGGCGGAACTCGTCAGGGAGACGGCAAATCTCCAGCGCATTCCAGTGGTCAACTTTGCTGCAGGCGGAATAGCCTCGCCTTCTGATGCAGCGCTGATGATGCTTTTAGGGAGCGACGGCATCTTCGTGGGAAGCGGTGTTTTCAAGGCGAAGAATCCGCAGAGGATGGCCAAGGCAATCGTGGAGGCAACAATGCACTTCGACGAGCCTTCGGTGGTAGCTGAAGTGTCAAAGGGTCTTGGAGAGTCGATGCACGGCGTTGAAATATCAACGCTTGCCCAGGAACAGAGGATGCAGGATAGGGGCTACTAGTTCATTTCCTGAGCTTCGATGGCAGAGGAAATAGAAGCGGGACGTTTGACCTGTATTCATCGTAGAGGCTGCCGTGCTTCAGCTTCATGATCGGCTCCTCGAGGAACTTGAGGTAGACGAAGTAAAGGACTACGATCGCGGGCATGAGTATGAAGATTGCAACTGCAGACTGCAGGAAGACACCAAAGCCGAGCAGTATGAGCAGATAACCAAATCCCTTGGGATTTCTTGTCATTGAGTAGGGTCCGTCCACCACCAGCTTTTCGGATCGCTTCTTGTTTGTAGTGTACGAGAGAGCCCAGAATACCCAGGTGCCGCCCACAATGAAGAAGAAGGAGAAGATGACGAAATTCCACGGGAATATGTTGAATGTGGTCCAGCTCATCGCGCTTGAAACCACGGGCGTCATGTAATCGACCGCAGCGATGTAGCCGAAAGGAATGAGCACTGCCACTGCATACGCGATAGTCGCATTCTCAAGCGAGCCCAGGAAAGAACCCTTTGGTACACTTGTCCTGCTGCTCGCCCAGGAAGCGGGCGAGGGGCGTTTGGAAACATGACTGTATTGCTTGCGCTCTTTGCCGAACAAAGGCGTCTCCCATCCTGTCAGACAATATGTATGACAGTTATAAAAAACTAATTGGTGTGAGTCTGTGCGAAATCCACCGGGCGGGCGGAAAGCGTGGAGGCATGCGAACCACAGGTGAAGGCCTTAAGATTACGCTGGCAAAGTACCCGTTTCTATCATCAAATCCAGTGCTCTTTCCTATTTGAACTTGATACTTCATATGTCAGGTTGCCGGTACATGTAATTACTTTCTCGTAGTTTCGTATGAGGGCTCATGGCCGGAGAAGACGTCATCTCCAGGATCAAGGAAGCGGAGCTTAGGGCAGCTGCCATCGTAGCTCAAGCCGAGAAGGAGTCAGAGGCCATCAGATCGGCGGCAAACAGCGATGCCGCAGACTTCCTCAGGCGTGCGACTGCAGAAAGCAGACGGGGCTACGAGAGCTCGCTGCTGGTGGAAAAGGAAAAGGCCAGGCAGCAGAAAGGGGAACTTGTCAAGCAGGGCAGAAAGGACATCTACTCGGAGGAGGAGAAGGCCAGATCCAGGATACCGGCAGCATTGAGGAAGCTTTTGAGCGAATTGGAGGATTACTTCAATGCTGAAGCCGGTTGAGATGCGAAAGGTAATGATCATCGGGCCCACTGCCCGGCTGGGAGACACGGTGGAGGAGCTGCACAGGCTGAATGTGCTGCACTTCACGGACACTGGCTTCGAGTCAGGCGGCATTTTCAGGGAAGGAAGGCCGATGGAGCGGGCTTCCGATTATTCATTCAAACTGCTCAAGATAAGGGCGGCGAAGCAGATTATAGGGCAGAGGAGGGAGAACGGCGGAAAGAGGTACGCTGAACAGGAAATAGACAGTGGAATGGACTCGGTCATGAATGCGGTTGAGGGCATACTCGACGTCTACAAACAAAAGGAATCGCTTGCTGAACGGATCAGGCAGCTGGAGGAAAAGAGGGCCGAGATTGAGCCGCTTGCAGCATTTCCAGTGGCGCTTGAAAACTACAGCGGGCTCAGCTCTGTTGATGCATTCGTGGGCACCGTCAAGGCGCCGGTTGAAGAGGAAATAGGCCGAGTCACAAGCAGGTTCGAAATGTTCAAATCTGGAGACGGAAAGTTCGTCGCCCTCTTTGCAGACAGGAAATACTCGGGTGAAATAAGAGCGCTCCTTTCAACCTTCGATTTCAAGGAATTCAAAGTACCTCGTCTCACAGGCAGGGCAACCGAGAGGATATCCGAACTCAGCGCACAGATCGAGGAGCTGATGAGGCAGATTTCGGATCTAGATAGCAGGCTGGAAGATATTTCAGCCAAGAACTCCGGCCTGCTGAACGCTGCAGAGGAGGTTGTCTCCGCCGACGTCTCTAAAGCGGAGGCGCCACTCCGCTTTTCAGTCACCGAAAGGGAGTTCGTCGCAACAGGCTGGGTGCCCGCGGAGAGCCTGGATACGCTTAACTCCAGGATATCGTCGGCAACCTCGGGCAAGGTATACGTCACCGTACAGGAAGCAACAGCGGTGAAAACATCGGCAGGAGGCACGAATGAAAAGGAAGAGGATGATTCCCCACCGGTTAAGCTGAGGAATCCTTCCCCGTCAAGGCCATATGAACTGCTTGTCAGGCTCTTTTCACTGCCTGGCTATGGAGAATATGACCCCACTATTGTTGTTGCGGTCACCTTTGCCATTTTTGTGGGGCTCATGATAAACGACCTGGGCTATGGAATACTCATGGTCATCCTGGGCTACATCCTCGTACTCTATTTCAGGGAATCGAAGGACATGAGGCAGCTTGCCTATATTCTGATGACAAGCGGGGCTGCAGGTGCTGTTTTCGGCGTCTTTGTATTCGGCCTTGCATTCGGAATACCTATCACTGCAAGGCCGCTGCTGGACCCTGCTAACTTCCATGTTGCAGAGGGGCTCGTCCTGCTCTGCATCACAATCGGGCTGCTGCACATGGGACTCGGGTACGTGTTCAGACTCACCGAGGGTTTGGGCAGGAGGGAGTACAGGCAGGCGGCGGCGTCGGCCGGATGGCTCATGCTCCTTACCGGGTTCGTGACGGCCATCGCCGGAATAGGCAAGGGCAATATTCCAATCGGCTCGGCAATATGGAATTATCTTTTCTTCTGGGCGAGCGGGCCGACGATAACCGTTTCATCTCTTGCTGTCCCCGAGTATTCGATTGTGCTTGTAGCCGGGGGACTCTCTGTCCTGATATTCACTGAAGGCGCCTTTGCTCTGCTGGAATCCGTTTCCCTCCTTGCGAATGTGATTTCCTACGCGAGACTCGCTGCAATTGCAATAGCCGGGGCTGCACTCGCGGGCGCAATCAACACGATGCTTATGCCCGGCTCATTCTTCGCAAATCCTTTCAGGTACACAGCTGTCATATTCACGCTGATCCTTGCGCAGATATTCATCTTCATCATGCTGACGCTTTCAGCGAGCATACAGGCGTTGAGGCTGAACTACATTGAGTTTTTTATAAAATTCTTTAAGGGCGGAGGAAGGGCGTACAAACCCTTCGGCATGTCCAGGAAATATACAATGGAGAGGTAAAGAAAATGGTAGCACCCGACGTAGGTCAAGGGCTGATAGCCATCGGTGCGGGTCTGGCTATAGGGCTGACAGGACTGGGAACCGGGATTGCAGAAAAGAGCATCGGTGCGGCGGCAGTGGGCGCCACAGCCGAGAATCCGAGCTTCTTTTCGAGAGGACTGATAATGACGGTAATACCGGAGACAATTGTGATCTTCGGCATTGCCATTGCATTCCTCATCCTCGGAAGCTGATCAGGCCAGTGATATGAATGCCCCTCGACGGCGTAATAGATGATCTGCTCGGACAGGCGAAGTCTACGGCAGAGCTGAAGCTCAGGGAGGCGAAGATCTACCGCGAATCCACTATTGCCAGGGCAAAGGAGGAAGCGGATACAATGAGGGCCGGCTACGCTGAAAGGCTGAGGTCGAATGCCAACAATCTGATGCATGCAGCGACTAGGGAGGCGCAGATTGAGGTAGCCAGGGAAAGAAAGGCGATGCTCAAGAGGATAGTTGACCAGGCATACTCAGCGCTTATTGGCAGGGTGCTTGAAGAGAAGGAAAGGAAGTTGTATCTGCCCGCCTTCGTGGGGAAGGCCACCAGGGAGCTTGGTGGAGGGACGATACATGCCAGGCCTGAGGATGCCAAGCTCGCAGTCGTGCCGCCTTCTTTCAAACTGCAGAAGGATCTGACAGCCTCATCCGGCATTGTCGCGGAATCGCCGGATGGCACTGTGCTTCTTGACATGACAATCGAAACGCTCGTGCAGGATTTCTGGCAGAAGAACATAGCACTCGTCCTTCAGCTCCTCTTGAGGTGATCTTCTGGCGGAAAGCGAGGAGGAAAGCAATTATCCCTATGTGACCGCAAGGGCACGTGCAAAGAAGGCAAAGCTACTGAAGGCCGATGCGTACCAGAAGATGCTTCTCATGAGCGTCTCTGAAATAGGAAGAATGCTCGGAGAAAGCGAGTACAGGCGCGAGATAACAGAATTCGGCAGAACAATGGAGGGAGCGTCGCTCATCGAGTTCGCGACGTACAGGAATCTTGCAGCCGGCCTGAAGGATGTGCTGCACTACTGCAATTCAGACCTCAGGGAAATGGTAGCGTCCTACCTGGGAAAATGGGATGCGCATAATGTCAAGACTGTGCTGAGGGGAAGATATGCTTCAATGCAGGTGGAGGAAACAGAGGCGCAGCTGATACCCGCAGGCTCCTTCAGCCTTGAATTCCTCAGAAAACTGATGCGAGTTGAAAGGGTGGAAGATACTCTTGCAGGGGCGATAAAGGCGGGACTCCCTCTGTCGTGGGAGGCTGTTGAGTCGTATATGAAGACGAGACGGCTTTCAACGCTCGAGGATGACATTGACAAGGGACATTACAGGAAGCTGCTTCAGACCGCTTCGGATGAGGAAGCGAAGATGGTGTTTATCGCATTCGTGAGAAGGGAGATCGATGTCAGGAATCTCCAGACGGTTCTCAGGCTGAAGACCGAAGGTCTGCAGCCGCAGCAGGAACTGCCCTATCTCGTCCCGGGAGGACTCGACTTCGGCATGAGATCGCTGAGACAGCTGGCGGAACTGCCCGCCGTCGAGGACATGGTCAACGCAATCAGGACGAGAAGAAGATATGCGTCTGCGATTCAGGCGAATGGCAAATACGGGCGCGGATGGGCGGATATCAGGCTGGTCGCGATCGGGCTTGACAGGATGCATGCAACCGAATCGCAGAAGCTGGAGAGACTCTACCCCCTTTCAATTCTTCCCGTACTAGATTACATGCTTCGCAAGGAGCTGGAAGTGAAGAACATACGCATAGTTGCAAGGGGGAAAGAGTCCGGCCTCTCTGCAGAGGAGATAAGATCGGTGCTTGTGATCTGAGGTGTTTCTGTTGAATGTAGATATCGTCGGCTCGGATGTATTTGTGCTTGGGTTCAAGCTCGCGGGTGCAAAGAAATGCTTCAGCGGGAGGAAGGAGCAGGCGGACGAGTTGCTGTTGAATGCACTGCAGGATCCATCGGCAGGCGTCATACTGGTGGAGGAGTCGTACTTTGAGCGGCTGTCGCAGAAGACACGCGAAAAAATCAGGGAGAGGATTTCTCCTGTGGTGCTCGAAATAGGGCTGGGAGAGAGTGAGTTGAGGGACAAGGTCAGGAGAGCCGTGGGCGTAGACCTCTATAGGGGTGTGTGATGCATTGGGCGGAAAGGGCGACGAAAAGGGGAAAATCACGAAGGTGGCCGGGCCCGCAGTCACAGTTTCGGGCATGAATCCCGGAATGTATGATGTAGTGTATGTGGGCGAGGAGCGGCTGATGGGCGAGGTCATACGCCTGATCGGTGGCAAGGCAGTCGTCCAGGTTTACGAGGACACCGCCGGCCTCAAACCGGGTGAAATTGTGGCCGGGACAGGTAAACCGCTGACCGTGAGGCTTGGCCCCGGACTCCTGGGAAGCATATTTGATGGTATTCAGCGGCCACTTCAGGTCATGAGGGAACACCACGGAGACTTCATAGGCCGGGGCATCACGGCCGATGCGATAGACAGGAAGAGGAAGTGGGAGTTCAGTCCCGCTGTCAAGAAAGGAGACAGCATCAGCCAGGGTCAGACTGCAGGGACAGTGCAGGAGGGCAGGCTCGAGCACCGGGTCATGGTTCCTCCCGGCATGCGCGGCACGGTCAGGAAAATAATCGATGGAAGTTACACAACAGACGAGCCTGTCTGTGAGCTTGAGGATGGTTCTGTTTTTTCAATGGCGCATGACTGGCCTGTCAGGCACGGCAGGCCGTACGTGCGGAAGGGAAGGCCCGATGTCCCGATGATCACCGGGCAGAGGGTGATAGACACGCTCTTCCCGATAGCAAAGGGCGGTACCGGTTCAATACCGGGCGGTTTCGGGACGGGCAAGTGCGTATCTGGAGACACCACCGTGCTTCTGTCCGACGGGAGGGAAAGGGCCCTCGATGAGATATTCGAAGAAGCACTGTCTTCCGGAAAGAGCAGATTCGAATCAGTTGACCCGTTCGGCAGGAGGGAGGTCACCGTAGAATTCAACAAGCCGTTGAAGGTCCGCTCCTTCAATGGATACGGTGTGGTGGAGTCGCTTGCCAAATCAGCCTACAGAGGACAGACTTCGAGCAAGGTAAAAATTACATTCGAGGATGGAAGTTCTGTTATGACAACACCCGTGCACAGGCTGCACCTGTTCACGCGAGGCGGTATCTCGCAGGTCTATGCATCGAGGGTAAGGAAAGGGGACAGGGTGCTTTCGCTTCCAGGCGAAGTCTGGGGGCATGCGGGCAGGATTGGCTTCCGGGAGATAGGTGTGAAGGCTGTCAGGTCTGTCAGGCTGAAGCCCGGCGGACCCGTCTTCGATCTCACAATTCCCATCCATCACAATTTTGCCGGCGGAGATGGCATCTTCCTTCACAACACGGTCACGCAGCAGCAGCTAGCAAAGTGGAGCGACGTTGATGTTGTCATCTACGTGGGCTGCGGAGAGAGGGGTAATGAGATGACCGAGGTTCTGACGACCTTCCCCTTCCTCGAGGATCCGAGGACAAAGTCGCCAATGATGGGCAGGACGGTGCTTATAGCAAACACATCAAACATGCCCATAGCAGCAAGGGAGGCATCCGTCTATACAGGCATGGCTCTCGGTGAATACTACAGGGACATGGGTTACGACGTGAGCCTGATGGCCGACAGCACTTCAAGGTGGGCGGAGGCCATGAGGGAGATATCGTCAAGGATGGAGGAGATGCCTGGTGAGGAGGGATTCCCCGCTTACCTGTCGGCAAGGCTCTCTGACTTCTATGAGAGGGCAGGAAAGGTGGAAACGCTGTCCGGCAGGACTGGAAGCATAACAGTAATAGGGGCAGTGAGCCCGTCGGGCGGCGACCTGTCCGAACCAGTGACTCAGAACACTCTCAGGATCACAAAGACGCTTTGGGCGCTTGACTCCAAACTGAGGGAGAGGAGGCATTTCCCGGCAATCAACTGGCTGACATCATACTCCCTGTACACCGCGCAACTGGACCAGTGGTACTCCGAGAAGATTGATCCGGACTTCCCCGAAATAAGGAGGTGGGCGCTGACGACGCTTAAAAAAGAGGCTGAACTCCAGGAAATCGTCCAGCTGGTTGGATCGGATGCGCTTCCAGTCGAGCAGCAGCTTCTGCTCGAAATTGCCTCAATGCTGCGTGAGTTCTTCCTGCAGCAGAGCGCCTTCCACCCTGTGGACACATACTCGCCCATGCAGAGGCAGTTCATGTTCCTGAGCAGGCTGAAGCACTTCGCAGAGCTTGCCGAAACTGCCGTCGGGAAGGGCTTTTCGATCGAAAGGCTCTCAACGATGTCATGCAGGAACGGGCTCGCCAAGCTCAAGTTCAGCGAGAAAATGGACGAAGAACTCTCGAAGCTCCAGGAGACAATGGACGGGGAATTTGCCGAAATGGAGGTGTGAGCATGCCTATGGAGTACAGGGCGATTACACAGGTCACCGGCCCACTTGTTTTCGTCCGCCCTGTGCATGCAGTTGCCTACAACGAGCTTGTGGCTGTGAGGCTGGGCGACGGCAGGATAAAACGAGGACAGGTCCTTGAAACATCCGAGGAAACGGTTGTGGTGCAGCTTTTCGAGGAGACGGCTGGCATCGATGTCCGCGCAACTGTCCGATTCCTGGGCGAAACAATGAAGATGCCCGTCTCCAGGGACATGCTCGGTAGGGTCCTGTCCGGTGCAGGCGAACCCATAGATGAGGGGCCCCCGATCATACCGGATGAAAGAAGGGACATAAACGGCTCGGCAATCAATCCGTGGGCGAGGGAAAATCCAGAGGAATTCATTGAAACAGGCATCTCTGCAATCGACGGCATGAACACGCTTGTCAGGGGGCAGAAACTGCCCATATTCTCGGGTGCAGGGCTGCCCCATGATGACATAGCGCTTCAGATAGCAAGGCAGGCAAACGTGCTCGGACGGAAGGGCGAGTTCGCCGTTGTCTTTGCTGGGATGGGTATCACAAGCGAGGAGGCCGAATACTTCATCGACGACTTCCAGAGGACAGGAGCCATAGACAGGTCCGTGGTCTTCCTCAACCTTGGAGACGACCCGGCGGTCGAGAGGCTCATAACGCCAAGGATTGCCCTTACAACTGCCGAATATCTTGCGTTTTCTGCTGGGCTTCAGGTGCTCGTAATACTGACCGACATGACAAACTACTGCGAGGCGCTGAGGCAGGTGAGCGCCGCAAGGGGAGAGGTTCCCGGGAGGAGGGGATATCCAGGTTACATGTACACGGACCTCGCCTCGCTCTATGAAAGGGCAGGCAGGATCAAGGGAAACGGCGGTTCAATCACCCAGATCCCAATACTTTCCATGCCGGGCGACGACATTACGCATCCCGTTCCCGACCTGACCGGGTACATCACCGAGGGACAGATAGTGGCCGAAAGGGGATTGCACATGGCGGGCGTGTACCCTCCGATAGATGTGCGCAGATCCCTGTCTAGGCAGATGAGCCAGGGAATTGGGGAGGGCAGGACAAGGGAGGATCACAAGGCAATATCGGATCAGTGCTTTGCCGCCTACGCACGCGGCAGGGATCTGAGGGGGCTGATGTCAATAGTCGGCAGGGAGGCACTCTCCGCGAAAGACAGGAAGTATCTCGAGTTTGCTGATGTGTTTGAAAGGGAGATAATCTCTCAGGGCAAGGAAGAAAGGCGGACCATTGATGACACTCTTGGCAGAATGTGGAAGGCCGTGTCCGCACTTCCTGTGGAGGAACTGACAAGAATTGACGAGAAATACATCAGGAAATATCACACTTCCATAAATCAGGAGGTGAATGACCCTGGTCAGCATTGATGTCAAGCCCACAAGGGCTGAGCTGCTGGACGTCAGGAGAAGAATCGAAATAACAGAAGGGGGGCACAGGATACTCAGGCTCAGGAGGGACGGGCTGATACTGGAGTTTTTCAAGGTGCTCAAGGAGGCGGTCGAGGTTCGCAGGAGTATAGTGGAGCAGTACAGGGATGCCAGGCATGCGCTGTCAGTTGCGCAGGCAATAGACGGCGCTCTTGTTGTCTCCTCGGCGGCCAATGCGGTTACAGGCCTGCCTCCCGTGGAGGTGGGTGAAAGGAATATAATAGGGCTGAAGACTGCAAAGATCAGCTCTTCGTTCAGGATACCCGAACCGCAGAACAGGGGTTACGGAATAATAGGCACTTCATACCACATCGATTACGCAGCAGAACTCTTCGCGGCCCTTCTTGAGACATCGATACGTGCGTCTGAGATAGAGGCAATGATGCGCAAGCTGCTTGACGAAATAGAGAAGGCGAGGAGAAGGGTGAGCGCGCTTGAATTTGTGGTCCTTCCCGGGCTGAGAAATGCCGAATCTTTCATCGGGATGAGGCTCGAGGAGCTTGAAAGGGAGGACAAGTTCAGGTTGAAGCGGATCAAGCAGAGGGCGGAAAACGCTGCGGTGGAGCCCCCTGCCTGAGAGCCTGCCACTGGCAGAAGCGGACGAATCGTTTGCCCTGAGTGATTTTAGAAAGGGACGGGGCGCTGAAGCACTTTTCCTTCATGCGCTTGCCTGACCAACGGTTCATTTGGCTGTACTTTAAGCAGGACAACCCCGGTCTTACAGGCAAAGCTACACAGTGCCGGAGAAGAGAATATGACCATTTCCCTCTGCAAACGGCCATGGGGCGAAAGGAATCACTGACCCTGTATCTGCATGGACTAGAAAAAGGTAATAAGCAGCTCGCCTTCTGTTACCGGCGGAAGTGTATTTCTGTGGTCGGGATAACTGGATTTTCGCTGTTTGCGAGTTCTTTGCTTCTTCAGACAGGCAATATTCTGAATATCGCAGTGGCCGGAATTGTGGTGCTTATACTTGTTGTGATACTTGTCGGCGCGTCCGTCAAGGTTGTCAAGGAATACCAGAGGATTGTAAACTTCAGGCTCGGTAAGGTGCAGGCGGAAAAGGGTCCGGGTATAGTGATGGTTTTCCCTGTCATCGACAGGCCAGTCCGTGTAGACCTCAGGGAACGTTTTCTGCAGATTCCGCACCAGACATGCATTACAAAGGACAATGCACCAGTTGACATCGACTTCATAATTTACTTCAAGGTTATCAGCGCCGCCGATTCAGTTGTCCAGGTAAACAACTTCGAGGGTGCGGCGATGGGTATAGCCACGACAACGCTGCGTGCCGTCATAGGCGACATCAACCTCGATGAAGTGCTTTCCAAGAGGGAGGAAATAAACGCGTTGCTGCGGACAAAGCTCGACGATGTAACCATAAGGTGGGGCGTCAAGGTGACAAATGTCGAGATAAGGGAAATACTGCCGCCGAAGAATGTTTCCGATGCGATGATACTGCAGATGTCGGCTGAAAGGAGCAGGAGGGCTGTTGTCACGGAGGCGGAAGGCAAGAAATCCGCAGCAATTACTGTTGCAGAGGGAGACAGGCAGAGCGCCATACTCAGGGCCGAGGGAAGCAAGCAGTCCGCAATACTTCAGGCTGAAGGGTACGCGCAAGCGCTGTCGACCGTCTTCGGGGCTGCAAAATTAATAGACCAGAAGACGCTGACAATCCAGTATCTGGATACGCTGAAGGCTCTGGGCAGCAGCCCGGCGACCAAGTTCATACTGCCGGCGGAGTTCACGCAGCTCATACAGCCCATAAGGACCATGATAGAGGCAGCTGAGACGGAAGCCTCGAAGGGTGAACAAGGGTGACCGCGGACCACGGGGCAAGAAAAGAGACGCTAAAGGACAGGATATTCCTTTTCGGAATAAGGCAGCTTATCCTTGTGGTTGCCATCGTGATTGCGGGATTATATGTCCTGCTGTCAGGCCTATTCTACAGTGCGGTGGAGAACATAGTTATCGGCTTGGTCATAGTGCTCATAGGCGGCGGCCTGGCATACGGCTTCAAGACAACAGCTGTGCGCCGTATAACAAAGAAGTACTACACTGTTGACACAGTTATTGGAAAGCAGGGTATTGCAAAGGTGAGCTTCGACGCAGGCGCAAAGGGCGTGGTAAACGTCGAAAGCGAGTACTGGTCCGCAGTGACTGCAGACAGGATAGCCGAGGGCGACTCGGTAAGCGTTATTTCTGTCGAATCGGACAAGGTAACTCTACGGGTGAAGAAGGACTGAGCTTCTGCCCGGCGCCTTCTCTTCAGGTGCCGCTGCCCTTCTCTTCCACCCTCACCTTGCCTTCTGTGTACTCGACCACCCTGACGGTCCTTCCATGGCTGATAGGTGTGGCGGAAACGCATGTCCACTCCTCAGAGCCGATGACGCAGACACCGTTCTTTCCGGGCATCACATCGGTCACCATGCGCCCCTCCATGCCCTCGACCCTCTTGGGGTCTACAAGCTTTGGCTGGCTCATTAGCACCCTCCTTATCTTGGCGAGGTAGATGAAACCGATGGCGAGTATGCCGCCAACCAGTCCCATGAGCCCGTAGCTGAACGTATCGTAGGGGGAGGGAGAGTAGCCGGAGGAATTGCCCGCAAGGAGCCACGTTCCAACAAGGCCAACGATGACTCCTCCCGTCACGAATATGCCGTGACCCGCCTTCAGCTCGATGAATATGAGTATTGCGGCCATCACAAGGAGGAGTATTGCCACAACAGGGGCGCCGATCAGCTCCGCGCCAAGGAACCCAAGTGCTATCATTACAGCGGCGGCAATGGTGAGGAAGATGGTCCGGTGGAGCATGTCGATCGCAAGAGCGATGAAACCGACGACCATGAACAGGCCGTCGACGAGAGAGTTGCTTATGAAGCTCAGGAAACTGTCATAGATTGGTTCGTTGAAATAATGCAGTTGGCTGCCGCCTATTCCAACAAGTGAGAGGAAAGACTGGAATGTCTGCGCGAGTCCTGTAACCAGGCCTATGGACGAAGCCGTGGCGGCATTGTATGCCGTATTGTTCTGGGCCATGTTGATTGCAGCGCTCACGTTGTAATGGTTTGCGGCCGCAAGGCTCTGTATGTATGCAACCATCTCAGTCTGGACTTGTTGCTGTTCCGACTGGGTGCCGCCGATGATATATGTTGTGGACGGGCCTATGAGTGATCCGTTGCCCATGTATATCGCGTTTGTAGAGAGTGCGATGTAACTGCCGGCCGAAGCCGCCATTGCATTCACAGGCACGTAGGTGTAAACAGACAGGCCTTGCGCCTGAACGCTCTGCACCGAAGCGACAATGCTTGTCATGTCGCTGAGCTGGCCCCCTGGCGAGATCG
>JAKAPY010000178.1 GCA_021811925.1 Thermoplasmata archaeon
AAAGACAATCAAGAGAGGCGAAGAGGAAAAAGAGTGGGATGCGTCGAAGTATGAAAAAGGGCCAGCACTATTCATTAGACCCTTCAGAAGACATGCGTGAGAAGGTCTTAGGAATCGTCGACAACGAGCCGCAAGGGTTAACGAGGGCCAGTGTCATTAGTGAATTCAAACTGAAATTCGATGACCACATCGTCGACGAGAAAGCATTAGCCACCTTAATTGGAATTTCACTAACGGCTTTACACAAACAGAAAGCAATTGGAAGGATAGGGATTGGAGTGAAGGGTAATCCTTACGTTTACTACCACAGCATCAAACGAGCTGTATCTGATGCTGAAAAATAAATGTTGTTTACTCCGCATCAAGGTCATAGTAGCTTTGCTCCGCTGAAACTGGGTAGTTGATGACTTGGTTCTGTTACAAGGAAAATATTCGTACGGTGGAAGCAGAGTGGCAAAAACTAATCCAAATAGGATTCGATGGAACACATATGCCAATATCCCCCGAAAAGGCAACAATACAGATGTTTGGGAATATAGAATAGGTATTCGTTGAGACAATTCATTGTGTCGCTGTTGCGTCCACATCCTGCCGGTGTTCAGACCCTTTTGTTTGACGCATCAGTGTACTCAGGATTCACTAATTTTTTATGTGAAATACGCTGGCCTAACGACAATGTAAGCACATTAGGAAGCTAATCCTTTTGATGTTGTCCTGCACCTCACATTTGCTCCTCCAAGACGACGTTCATGGAAAACAAGAACAGGTCGGGTCCTTTGGTTGCTCGACCCAGTTACTGGAATGCTCTCCTGCAATGTGAAATTACTAAAAGCTGGAATCAGTCACTGGACACAGAATTCGTTGCCTTCGGGATCGAGCATGATAACACAATACTCGCCGAACTCTTCAAGCTCGTGGACCCTTGTAGCACCTATTGACTGCAGGTGGTCTACCCATTTGTTGACCTGTTCCTTGCGTGTCGACAGGGACACTTTCAGACCGCCGCTGGCATTGATGTCAATATGCAAGCGGTTCTTCTTGGGTTTCGGAGTGTCCATCTGCTGGAAGTAAAGCCTGGGACCCTTGCCCTCCGGATCAACAATGGCTGAGGCCCAATTCCACTCCTCTTCAGGAGTATCGTGTTTCTTAAGCCACTCTTCCCATGAGCTGTACCCTTCAGGCGGGTCCTGCATCTTATATCCCAGCGCCTGGGCATAGAACTCGGACAATCTACCAGGATCAGCGCAATCGAACACAATCTGGACTCTGTAGCTCATCTGTTGCTGATCCACTCCTGATTATATTATGAGCGCCGCCTGCAACCTCATCGGGAGGGAGATGAATTCCCGTGTCGGGCCCGTGGCTGCACCGACCAAGCGGAACTGACATCATCCCGCGATTGAAATTGTGTGCTTGCGCTTGCTGTCTATTCGTCAATAGACTACTTGGCTCTGTCAAGCGCGAGCCTTAGCTCTGTCTCGAAGTCTTTTGGCCTGGACATGTTGATCAGGTGATCAGCTCCTTTGACCGTAACCAGACGGGCACCTGCTATTCCCCCGGCGACAAGGTTTGCAAAGGGAACGGATGAGGGGTTGTCGCGGTCGCCGACAAGAACCGTTGTCGGGACACTGATTGACGAAAGTCTATTGTAGGACGGTGGCCTGGATTCCATTTGCCGAAAACTCCGATCGTTGAAAACTTCCTCCGCATTCTTCTTTACCATTTCCATGAAAAGCTCCCGACTGCTTCCTGTCAATGCAGAACACCAGAGCTGACGCAGGAGCTCCATCGCCTCAGACGGCTTACCGTTCGACCACGCAGATGCAATCTCGGACGATTTCTTGTCATCATATTCGAACGCAGGCATCTCATCCTTGCTGAAAGCCTCGTAAGGAGTTCCGCCGAGTCCGGGTGCTGCAAGTAGCAGTCCACTGACTTCATCAGGATGTGCAAGTGCATACTCTACTGCAAAACCTCCGCCCATGCTGCATCCCACAATGAATGGCCTGCCAAGATGCAGATGTGAAACCAATGCCCTGATGTCCTTCACGCATGAAAACGGTCCCGTGGACGGTGTTGAGCCACCATATCCCCTTAGGTCAAACCTTACCACCCGATGGTCAGCGGAAAAAACTTCCATTTCGCGATTCCACATCCTGCTGTCCGCTATCGCCGCATGTATGAAAAGCAACGGAGTTCCGTTGCCCGAAGACTCGTATGCCAGTCTGCTACCGCCCACATCAAGCATAGCCCGTTTGCCTGAACCACTGGAGTGCTTGCTTCCTTCGCCCATGGAATCTGCTACTGCGTTCTCGCATATTTGAACACAAAGGGGGGAGATGCCCGAAAGTGCCAGTTATGTCCGACGCCAGGTGGTGCAGAAACAAGCATGAAACAAAGGGAAATCTGCATTCACTTCTTCCAAATAGCGGCAAAATGCAGCAACCCCTTGTCCGGCCCATTCACGCAAAGCAGGGAATCAGTCTGGCTGTGGGTGAAGCTCCATGCCGGGCGTGAAATGTTGCGTGCAGGAAACAAATCGCAGGAAGCCTTTGAACGATAATGCTTCTCGAAGCGACTGCACCGCTGGCAATATCACTTCAGTGCATGCTTCCATGCGGAAGGCACGCGGGCCGAATAAACCACTTTCCTGGCGCCAAGGAATTTGGCAAACAGCCCTATTGTCTCTGCAATCTTCGGCGCAGCATCCCTGTTACTGGCAGCGCCTGGCTCGGCGTGGACAGAATTGATATGGAACTCCTGTTTATCATAATCCATTCTCGGGTCAATTCTGCCTATGATGCTGTCACCCCAAATGATGGGGAGCACGAACGTTCCATACTTCCGCTTGTTCCTTGGCAGGAACTGCTCGTGGATATAATCAAAGCCAAACACCCGCTTTGTCCAGTCCCTCACGCAAATCATGTTGTCAAAATGAGCAAGGAGCGACATGCGCGGCGCCCACGAATCTGTTTCGATTTCATCAAGGATATGCACATCCCTTTCCAGAATGAATATACCGTCTTTGCTCCGCTGTCCCTCTATGGCTACACGCCTTATGCGGGACTCCTCCTCGAGGCTGTGAAGCGCTCCCTTCAGGTTCTCGAAACGCCCGCGTATGAAGTAGCGGTATATTTCGCTCGGGCTTGCGGTTCCGAGGGCACCTATGGTGCGCTCCGCTGCCTGCCTTTCCACCTCCTCCCTGGGCAGAACCTTCTTCTCTACCCAGCTGGGAAGAAAATCTTCAGACAGCCCCCAGATGTTCTGCAGGCCCTCATGACCCACTACCATGACTTCGCCGCTCATGTGAAGGTGGGAAAGCATGTTGGATACATCGCTCCCGGATGACCACCCGTCTGGACTTCTCTTTGTTTTGACGTAATCGCTGAACTGCGTCAGCGTTAACGGCCCATTCTTGAGCTCCTTCAAAATGCTCATGCGAAGCTCCTTGTGCTCTGCAAGGAACTCCTTTGCCCTGGCAGCGTGAATTCCCCAAGATTTTGTGAGCGAATCCGGGTAGCCTTTCATCAGGGAGTAATACAGTGGATAATCCTCGGTGAGCACCAGCGAGGCGATTGGCGTCCAGTGATAGAATATCTTCTTCTCATTCCAGAGGAGATTCTCAACCGAGGATGAACTGAAATTACCAATTCTGCTCCATAGGGCAATAACATGTGACGGTGCGATGACATTGATTGGATCCCATTGAACATAACAAAGGTCCCTGACAATGGAGAGAATAGTTTCGTCTGTAGCTCTCTTGGGCAACTTGCCTGAAAGGTGCTGTTTGGTCACGGCGAGACGGCGTGCTGCCTTTGGTGAAATCGAGATTGCCTTGTCATCCATATCTTCCCAGACCTCTGACTGCCATACCCGGGGGCAGAACCGGCCGTCCTGCCTGAATGCCG
>JAKAPY010000014.1 GCA_021811925.1 Thermoplasmata archaeon
AGAGCGTCAATGTGATAGCAAAAGTCTTATCCGTAGGAGAAGCAAAAGAAATCCCATCCAGGTTTGGACCTTCAAGGAAGGTCGCCGAAGTGCCTATAGCAGACGACACGGCAAGTGTTGTTCTGAGTCTCTGGCAGGATCAAATTGGGACTGTCGGAGAGGGCGAAACAATCCAGATAGAGAATGGATATGTTTCACTTGTTAAGGGTCACATCAGAGTAAACGTTGGAAAATACGGGAAAATCGCGAAGAGCGAAGTCGACGTTAGCGAGCCGAACACAGGCGTCAACGTCAGCGACAAAGAGTACGAGATGCCCGAGAGGCGCCCGTACCGTGGCGGTGGCGGCGGTGGCGACAGGGGCGGAGACAGGAGAAGGTCGTTCGGCGGCCGCGGCGGCGACAGAAGGTTCTGAAAAAGCATCTTCTTGTCCGGACCAACAAACCATTTACCTTCGCGGTCCTAGCGGACTGCGATTATTTTCAATTTCCATGTGCTTCTTGTGGTTTTTTGACGTGAGTAAGTTCAAGTTAAATATCAGTAAAGTTTACAGGAAAAATGCGCCGCAGTAACTCAGACTGGGAGAGTGTGAGACTGAAGTGTCCACTCACAGATATCTCAAAGTCGCCGGTTCAAATCCGGTCTGCGGCATCATCTTTTTCAGCTTTCTTCCAGGTGCCTTCCGTAGACGCTTACAATGTTCCTGTACCCGAGTCCCCTGTAAAAGCCAAGCGCGATCAGGTTGGATGACGGGAATTCGGCTGAAACCATCGTGATGTTCCTCTTCTTCAGTTCCCTGTACAGTTCGGATATCAGTTTCCTGCCAAGCATTCTTCGCCTGAATTCAGGCATTACATAGAACTCGGTGATCCTTGCATCCTGTCTTGGGAGGTAATAGATCCTGTCATGTATATCCGCCTTGACGATGCCGACTGCTTTCCCGCCCGCATCGGCCACCAGGAGTATGTGCTTCTTCTCCTGCCTGATTGCCTCATTGAGCGATTCCCTTACCTCCTCCACAGGCGGGTCGGAAACCTGGAAGGTAGGGTCGAATTCCTGATTGAGCCTCTTGAGCCTGTGCATCATGTCTATAACCTGTCCCACGTCGCTGTCCTTCATCTTCCTTACTTCTATTTCGTCACTCATTTTCCCCGCCTCCCGGCAAATTCTTTATGTATTTTTCCTCAAGCATCCGCCTGTACATGTTCCTGTTCTCTTCTATCAGTTCATGAGCGCTCTTGTAGAAACTTTCCCTTGACCCGTGCTTCCTTGCCATCCCAAGCTCGGAAGCCCTGGAGGCGACTGCAGAAGCAACGCTCGGATACAGTTCCCATTCCTCCATCGTTGGGACTATCTTTTCAGGGCCCGGCTCCCTGACAAAATCGGCTATCTGCATGGATGCGGCCAGCATTATGTCGATGCTGACACCGGTAGCCCTTGCGTCCAGTGCACCCCTGAAGACGCCCGGAAAGACAAGGCTGTTATTTATCTGGTTGGGGAAGTCGCTCCTGCCCGTCGCAACGACTGCGGCTCCTGCATCGGTCGCCTGCCTCGGCCAGATTTCAGGCACCGGGTTTGCAAGAGCGAAGACTATTGCATCCCTGTTCATGGATGAGACCCATTCCTCCTTGATGGTTCCCGGACCCTGCCTGGAGGCTGAAAGGACAACGTCGGAGCCCCTGAAGGCATTGACAGCTTCCCCCTTCACCCTTTCAGAATTGGTGGAGAGTGCCAGCTCATACTTCCACGGGTTGTTTATCATCATGCTGTCCAGATCCTTTCTCTCGCTGTCTATAACGCCGTTTGAGTCAACCATCAATATGTTTCCGGCTTTTGCCCCAGCGGCAATAATGAGCCTGGCGGTGGCAATGTTTGCCGCCCCCGAGCCCATGAGCACGATCCTGGAGTCGGAAATCTTCTTCCCGACGACCCGGAGGGAATTTATCACTCCGGCCAGCGTTATGCAGGCGGTGCCAAGCTGGTCGTCGTGCCAGGCAGGTATCGTGAGGGACTGCTGGAGCTTTTCCTGTATGTAGAAACATTTTGGCGACTCTATATCCTCGAGGTTGAAACCGCCAAAAGAAGGTTCAAGCGACTGCGCCACCGAGATAAACTGGTCCCTGTCCGACACGCGGACTGGAATAGGTATCGCATTTACCGCTCCCAGATAATTGAAGATGAGCGCCTTGCCTTCCATCACGGCCATGGCGGCCTCCGGCCCGACGTTTCCAAGCCCAAGGACGCGCGTCCCGTCAGTGAGTATTGCAGCGCTGTTCCACCTGCCTGTGAGCTCAAAGGAAAGGTCCCTTTCCCTTGCTATCTCAAGAGACACCGCCGCGACTCCCGGCGTGTACCATATGGAGAAATCATTCAACTCCCTGATCGGCACCTTCGGGATTGTGTTGATCTTTCCCTTGAAGTGGCGGGAATACCTGAGTGCCAGTTTCTTGAACCGGTCGGTCCGCTGCGTCTCGCTTTCCTTCCCTTCCTTTTCCTGATCAAGCATTTCTCATCACCAAGATTCCTGACTCTTTGGATGCGACATCATATCCGCGGCGAAATTGATCGCGCACAGGTGACCGGGTCATGGCATTTCACCCGAAGAGCAATTCAAGTATGCTGCCTGTCGCGGAATTCCAGTAGCTTTCAGCCAGTGATTCAAGTGTGTAATCGAGGAGCACTGTTCCGTCCCCGGATTCGGCCATAATTCCGCCCGATGCCTTGAGATCACTTACAGTCTCAAACCCGCTGACAGGGGATGCGACTTCCTCATCCCCCTCCCTGATATGCAATATTCCCGCTCCGAGGTCCGATAAGGCGCCTTCAATCAGCATTGTGGCCCACTCCTTTTTTTTCGAGTCGTCGGAGTTTTTCACCATGGACATGAATTTCTCTTTCAGAACAGACAGACACTCCGTATGAACTTTTTCCATCATGGAAGCTACCGTGATATCCGACTTTCTCTCCGAAGCCCTTCTCATCCTGTCCACTTCCTCATAGAGCTTCATGCCGTACTCCGCCCGAATTTTCTCGATGCGTTCTCTTGTAGCAGACACTGAAGCAAGACTGTCAGCGGTTGCCTCTTTGACTATACTTTCGGCCAGGGACGCAGCATTTTCGGCTATTTCGTCTATCTTCCTCCCTGCTGGCCGTTCCATCCGGATACTGGTCAATTGCATTCCACCCTACATGACCTGCTTCTTTGCCGCCATGGAGATATCGGCGATGTACTTTCCGAAGCCGTTGAAGAGATAGTATCCCGTAGTGTCCATTCTCCTGAGAGCCCTTTCACGAAGTTCGGCGGATCTTCTCTGGCCCTCGGAAACCTTTCCTGAAAAGCACCTGTCAAGGTCCTTCCCAATGCCGGCGAGCAGGAGCCTGTTCGACTCCTTTATTTGATCTGTCGCTTTGTCAATAAGCCTCTCGGATTCGTTTTTCGCGGCCAGCCTGATTCGCATAGCTTCCAGCTCCGCCGAACAGACAAGGAGAGCCGCCTTTGCCCTTACTTCCCGCATGTTCGAGGAGGGCCTTTCGATTAGCATCCATATCAGCCTGTCGATTAAATGGAAATTACAAGAAGAACCAGCTTGACATGTGAAGTGTGCGCCTTTTAAGCAGCCAGGAGAACTGGAATGGTAGCGGCTATGGCGAAATGTCAGAGGCAAAGGGGCTCGAAGGAGGTATTCCGGCAAGCGTGAAATTTCTTCTCAGAAGGTAGAAACGCCTGTCCCGGACCGAAGCAGAGGACACGACAGTGAAGCCACGGGCAAATAGCGTGGTGAACACCTCCCTTGTCCTTCTCCTCCAGTCCACGGCCAGGCCGACATCCAGTGACTTGATCTCGCTGAAGCTGTACGGAATCTCGACGACCAGCATCTCCGCGTCAGGAAATGTTATGCCAGTAATCCTCCTGGCACCATTTTTCACCTGTTCGGTGGTGTTCACGACGGGAATTGAGAAAGGATCGAAATCTTCCGCCTTTCTTTCGACTCCGACCCACCATTCGGCAAGAAGCCTGTCGGTCTCCACTCCCGTGTTCAGCTTGTCACGCATCACGCCGTAGAAATTGGGGCAGTATGCTCTCCCAATGGCGCCAAGCTTCCTCAGGTTGAAATTTGCGTTCAGGCCCATGAGCGGATCGAAGGTCCATGCAACAAGAGCGAAGCCGTTCTCGATTGCCCATTTCTTCTGGGCAGTCTTGAGTTCGTAGCCGATGCCCTCGTATTTCCTCTCCTCGAGGACTCCTGTCATGTGGGAATAGAGGTAGAAGAGTTCCCCCTTACGCCCAATGAACGCATACTGGAAACCAACCATTTCGCCGCCGTCGTATGCACCGAGAACAAGGCCTCCGTGGTACTTCAGCGCGTTCAGCATATCCGCGATAAAAGACTCCGGTTCCTCCATGCCCCATGCGCTTCGGGCAATCGGAAAAATTTCCTTCATACCCTCCGGGGAAGGGACTTCTCTGATCTCAATCATCCTTGCTGCACCGGCTCTTTCAAGAGCCTGCTGTAGGCATATGGCGGCGAGCTAAAGACTTTCACATGCTGGCACATGTGCCATGGTGCCGTAATAAAGGGAGCTTCATACGGCATGAAGGCAGAACTGTGCTTTGACCGCCTTGTTTCAGCACTGCCACCCGATCCAAGGAAGGCAAACGCCGCTCGGAACTTTTCGAGATAAATTTGGCGTGCCGTCTGCATCTCATGGTTTGACAGTTGGTGATTTACATATGGATGTGCTTTCTGAGCTCAATGCAGGCAGGGGGCAACTACCTGACCTGCTCGGAATGAGCCTCCGGACCAGTAACCGCCGAACGGCAATCCCGCAAGGGACGCAATGGATTGTGCAGCCGGGAGATAAGAAAATATGGCTACTCCGGCGCCTCGGAAGGCTGGTGGATTCTGTCGTGTGGCTTGCGAACAATGTATCTGCACATGTGCTCTCCGTTGACCATCCAGTGAGTCCTCTCGACATCCTGGCCAAGAAGTTCCTTGAAAAGGTCGAGCTCTGAAGAGCAGGCCAGCCTGTATTTGCTTGCCACGGTCATCAGTGGACAATTGTGTTCAAGCAGTACCATGGAGCCGTCCGAAAGCCTGTTCGTCTCGGCGAGAAACCCTTCCTCCTCCCGTATTCTCGCAAGTTCCTCGACCCTCTCATCGTCTGGAACGCTATTCATCCTGGAGGAGTATCGCTGTGTCAGCTCCTGCCGCCTTTTCTCGAAGAAGTCCTTCACGCCAGACTCTCCTATCCTGTCCTCAATGAAGGAGAGAGCCGAGAGTGCGATGTAGGGATATGATGTCGGGAAAAGGTAATGTGCATCGGGTGTCAGAGAGTACCTGTATTCGGGCCTTCCTACGCCTGAACGGATGACCCTCTTCTGGACAAGCTGGTCCCTTTCCAGGTTGGTGAGATGCTTGCTGACGGCCATCTTGCTTATTCCCATGGAAGAGGAAATGTCCTTCATGCCAGCCTCACCCTTCTGCTTGATGAGTGCGATAATCGCATTTCTGGTGGAATGGTTAGCCTTGTCCAGAAGATCTGTGTGGACAAGCTCGTTGACTTCACCATTGTTTCTTTTCATATCAGCACCTGTTTGCAAACGAGGAAGCGTAACATGGTCCGGGATTAATAAGTTTTGTAATCTTTATTTTTTATTTACTGCCCGGCTGCCAGCTCGCCAGTGTCATCAGATTACTAGCCCTATGGTGAAACTAATCAGTGCGGCAAGTATCCACCCGGCAACTATGAGGATAAAGGGCTTCGCCGATAAAAACCTCTCCTTGTAGGATATGCCTGCCCCGAAGAGCGCAGCGGAAAGGGTCTGCGTGTTGCTCAGCGGCAGGCCGAAGAGAGTTGCAGTTTCAACAAGTACCACCGAATCAAGCAGGGCGACGAGTGCGTTGGAGTACCTGAGAGAGAAAATATCCCTTCCGATCCTCTGAAGCCCACCTCTGCTCAGGAAGAAGCTACCGACGGGTACGGCGAGAACGGCCACAGCAACGTTCTGCACTGAAAAACCGGCAACGGCCACGATCACGCCCATTGTGTTTGCACCGAGCACGTATGCGGCCAGAAATGATGACAGGAGAAGAAGCAGCTTGTAGGTTGAAGCCCTGCGCCAAATGTCCCTTGGTCTTGACCTGCCCAGCAGCCGGATCGACAATGCAGATGTTGCGATTGCAATCAGGGGTGCGGCGAACCATGTCCCAATCACCGTTGTCGCGTACGCCGTGTCGATCGGCATGTGCCTCGAAACTGAAATTCCGGCTATCAGGCCGACGAGAGACATTGTCAATGACAGCGGCACCCTGAGATAGATCCCTGATAGGAAGACTACAATTGTGACTGAAAGCGCCTCCGCCACAAGGAGATGCGATGCCGAAGGAAAGAGAAGGCTTGACACTCTCACCATCGCACTTCCCTGCAGAAGCAGGCCCGCGATGTAGCCGGCAATGCCAATCAGTATGCCTGTCCTCTTTTTGGCCACCCCTGAACCTATCAGTGTCCCTACACAGGCGGGAAGGTTGTTTCCAGAAACAAGTGAAACGGTGATGAAAAGGGCCACTTCAATTGCGATGAGTTCAAGCGTAGGCATCACTTTGCAATCGAGGTTGAGATGGCGAGTATCAGATCGGAAATGTCCTCGCAGCTGTCAAGTATGTCATCCAGCTTGTGCACAAGCTCGGTTATATGCATGAACTGAAGGTAATGCATATCTGGCGCCATGAGGTAGAGTTTGTCAAAGGATGCATCCTTCACATTGTCCCCCTTTTCCTCAATCGCCTCTATCTCCAGGCGTATCGACTGCATCTCTTCAAGGCTGCCTGTTGACAGAAGCTTCTTCAGTGCCTTCATAGCCTCCTCCGACAGATCTAGCAGCTCATTCAGCTGTGACTGGAAGGCGAGCAAATTGCCAAGTTCCTTTGCCTCGAACCGAATATTGCCCGTCCGCTTGATCTCGCGACCCATGTAATGGAAACTGTCCAGTATGTTGTCCGCCATATCGACGCACTCCAGAAGAGTGTCAAGTATGTTCGAGCTGATCGCGCCGTTTGTTATTTCGCCAGATATCCTGAAAGCCACCTTGTCGGATTCCTTTTCAAGCGCTATCACGGTGGCATTGAGCTTGCCAACCGAAGAAACAGTTTCCGCGTTCAGCATCTCCCTTATTATCTTTTTTGCGTCAAGCCCGAGCTGTATTATCTCTGCCAGTCCCTGGAATATCCTCTTTTCGCCGATGATGAACATTCCACTGAAACGCTTCCTGTTCAATGACTTCACTCCGGTTATGTCTCCGTCAAGTAAGGAAGAAATGATATTAAGACTAACCTTGGGAGGAGCAGGTGCCTGGGCCGTTCAGGACAGGGGGAAAGGCCTCGTAGCACGCTATCAAAGAGTGATAATATGGCAATCATCTTTTTGTACCCTGTGGAGGGACTATCATCCACAACCTAGGCACCAGGCGTTATCATGATCAATGATAAGAAAGGCAAAAACAGCACTGCCCACAGCAGGAAGGATGCTGGTGTATCTGAGATTATTGGAGACATACTGATACTGGGCATTACGGTTGTTCTCTTCACGAGCATTTTCTTTTACGTAGACGCAATGCCTACGCCCACCGCCCAGACATATGCGGACTTCCAGGCATCAGTAGTGAATGGCTCATTAAACGGGGCACCTACAAGCATTCTAAGCATAACACATCTCGGCGGACAGAATCTGAAGGCAGGCACTACTACTATTGTGGTTCAAGTCAATCAAACGACTTATGTTTTCGCGATGAATCAAGGTTATTCCGCGATCAACCAAAATGGGCCCTCTCCTCAATGGATTAATGGAAGTTGGCAGACGAACCAGGCTTGGATTGAGGGGGTTTCAGGTGTGACCAGCAGTTCGATTATTTCTGTTTCAATTATCAACACTGCATCCAATTATGTCGTCTGGAGTGTGGTTCTCTTCGCCAGATCTTCCATGCTTGGCCCCATAATACAAAGCGGGTGGGTTTCCCCTAACCCTATTTCACCAGGCAAGAATATCACAGTTTATGCAAATGTCATAGGTGATAGGAGCGGACTCTACGTTAACGCGTCGCTAAATTTCGTAAATCCTTCACTAGGGACAGTCAGCATGGTATTCAATCAGTCTTCCGGATACTATCAAACTCCGATCTTGCCAACCTCCAAACAATTGAACATAGGACAGGACTATCCGATTCTAATAAACATGACTTCAGCAGGCAGGCAAGCAGGCAATTTTACCATAAGCCTTGCGGTTGCAAGATTGGGCCCCCTTATAGTGACGGCAAGCATCAATCCGAATCCCAACACGCCCGGGTCTAACTTCAGCGTCACTGCCTACGTAACAGATACGAACACAACCGCATTCAACCCTCCACTTGCTGGCCAAGTCACTATTCAGGCCTACAGCAATACATCTCTCACAAATATTACTGGTCCTTCGAATATGACGATTGGCTTGTATCCTGGCATTATGACATTCAAAGGGCACGTTTTGTCGAATGCGACTGGCTTCGAAACATTCAAGCTGAAGGCTACAGACAGTTTTGGGTACACAAGCACCTATTACGTCGTCCTTGTTGTCATCAGCACGTTGAATTCCGGTTCATCCAACACCAGTTATCCTGCCCCGTACCTGGGTCCGACCAGTATGAGTTTTTCTGGTTTCACCTGGAACCAGCCAGAGCAGCAAGGGCAAAGCTCGAGTCAGATTAGTTATAACAACGCATATAGCATAAATGCGCAGTATGTCAGTGGAAAAAATCCAAGCGGATTGTATTTCAACCTGATATTACAAAACCACAATACCACTAATGATCTTTACTTGGACGATCTGAGCGACATGTATATGTTTATGCTGACCCAGGTAAAGCCAGGAGAAAACATAGCTTCTCCTCAAATGGCTTTCATAGACTTGAATACAACACAGAATTCTCGTGTATGGACCGTGGGCTCTTCGAGCTCGACCAGCTCACCAAGCTACGATTCTGTTGCACCACCTGGCGGGCAGAGTTACCAATCATTGAATGGCCAAAATGAGCTCTGGTATCCGAGCCTTGGTTGGCCCTTGGGTAACAGTCAACCATGGAACACTCAGTTCGTGCTGCTTCCAGCAGCTGTGGGCGGCGTAGTTGTCAGCACGAAGGTTTCATTTGGTGCCTCATACGGCGGTGTGGGCGGTGGAACCAAGAGCATACCGCTCACTTCGGGCGGCCCATTCGTTCTGACAGCTGCAGACAACTTTCAAACTCCGTCCCTTTCGATAAACTTCCTGCTCCTGTTTGGCTACCAGATTCCTGCAGGAGAACAGCCTACCAGCAGCATTATCCAAAGCGGGACTCCCTACGGACAAACGCTGCCATTCACTGCCATTTACTGGTACAACTACCAAAACGGCGGTTGAGGATGAGAACGGCGGCAGCTTCAGTGAATAGCTTGGCAGTTCAATCGATGTAAAGTTCGTTGCTTTTCCCCCAGAACGGCTAGGGCGCACTACAGCACAATCATCTTGAAGCCTTTGAAGCAGTAATGTCATGCAATTCCGAAACGGCGGCTCGTTTGGATTGAATGAGCATTGACAAATAAGACGCAAGAGTCAATCATTGTGCACGCTGGGAATGAGAGGAAGGAACTGGTGACGACTGTGGCGATATGGTGATTGGCACCAGAGTAATCTTCCCCCGTAGCCCTCTCAGGACAGGACTTGTAACTATTCAACAATGTGAGGGCGCCCTACCATGCCGCTTCTTAAGACTTAAGCCGTATCTCCAGCCTTGTCTGAATATTCATGCTCCGGAGCAGGGTTTCACTAACCACGGCATTCTTGGAGATAATTACACCGGCATTGACAATATCACACCCAGGTAACCGGTTCATAGTGAGGATTCCTCAAGGGATCGTTCCAAAGAGCTGAGCACCTGCACTTCGAACTGAATACCCGGTGTGCCCTCGACCAGCCCACCTTGGGCGTCAAGCGCAGACTACTTGAATGCCTTGATGCAATGGTGTGCCATGATCGGCAACAGGTATGACTTTTCGAGAAACCCGCTGCTCGTCTTTTGGGAGACCACCAAAGCCTGCCCGCTGTCCTGCAGGCACTGCAGGGCCTCCTCAATATCGCATTCTCTGGAGGATGAATTGTCACTCGAGGAAGGCATCAAGCTCATGGATGACATAGCGGCATTCGGGCATCCCAAGCCTGTTGTCATAATGACCGGAGGGGATTGCATGATGCGAAGCGATATTGTGGAGATTGTCAGGGAAGGGAGGGGGAGGCAGTTGAGCATTGCGCTCTCGCCTGCCGTCAGCAGTCTTCTCGAGTACGGGAAGCTAATGGAATTCAGGAGCCTGGGTATCCGATCCATTTCTCTGAGCCTGGACGGTTCCAATGCTGAGACGCATGACAGGATAAGAGGGATAAGAGGCCACTTTGGGGAGACGATCAAGGCGACCTCCAGGCTTGTTACCATGGGATTTTCAGTCCAGATAAACACCACAGTAATGCCGGATAATGTGGAACAGCTGGCAGATATCGCACTCATATTGAAGCAATTGGGCATCAGGGTGTGGGAGGTCTTCTTCCTTGTTTCAGTGGGAAGGGGTGAACAGCTTAAAGAGCTGACGGCAGAACAGAACGAGGATACCTGCAATTTTCTTGCAGAAATGACACGCTACGGTTTCACAGTCAGGACCGTGGAGGCCCCCTTTTTCAGGCGAGTCCTTGCAAAACGAGTCATGAGCACTCCCACGGCAGATGGCGCTGACAGTGAAGTGCATGGCGAATTATACGGCTGGTTGATGGAAAGAGCTTCAATTCTTATAGGGAAGCCTCAGAGGGATATTGTGGCATCCAATGTGCCGACAAGAGACGGCAAGGGGATAATATTCATCTCACAGAATGGTGACGTATACCCTTCAGGCTTCCTCCCCTTAGCAGTGGGAAATGTAAAGTCACAGAGCGTCACCGACATATATAGAAGAAACGGGACGCTCATGGCAATCAGGAACGGTGAATTCAAGGGCAAATGCGGAATCTGTGAATACAGAGATGTGTGTGGGGGTTCCCGCTCCCGTGCATTCTCACATTCAGGCGATGTTCTTGCGGAGGACCCTGGATGTGCGTATATTCCCGGGATATAATGGGTTCAACGGCAGATTGACCGCCATTCCACTATTGGCCTGCAGGCATTGTCTGTCCGAACTGAACGTAACTGCGTGTGCATAGCGCTGTACAGAACTCGAATACAGGCAACCACCCGATTACCGTTCTGTTCAACTGGAAAAAACTGCCTGCCCGCGTCTGCGCTTGAGGGCCAGCAGGGGCAGATAGACAGTCTACTGGTTCCCGCCCGTGGCCTGTGCAGCAGTCTGTTGCCCGGTCTGCTGACCAAGAGCGCCAAGGTCGCTCATTTCCCTCTCCACCTTGGCCACCGTCTTCTCGGCATCCCTGTAGTAGGACGAGATGAGCGCGGCCACTGACATGTAGTTGTTTACGTTCTTCCTGCGCATGTATTCGAGCAGAAGGACCCTGCGCCTCATCTCGGCCTCCATCTCCCTGGGGGACCATCCCTTGCTCAGCCTTATCTTTTCGAATATGTAGCTGTGGCCGGAGTAGTGGAAACGGTCGTCCGCAGGATTCCATGTGAAAACGGAGTTGTATATGATTTCGTTTGTCTCGGGGTCGAGACCGACTATCTCGGTAAGGGACTTGACACGCCTCGTCATCTTTGTTCCGACCTTAACCTGTCCCTGAAGGAGCATTATGTTCAATGCGGTCATCAGTGAACGTGGCAGCTTGATCGGCTCGCTTTCCATCCTGTGTATCATTGCGCCAAGGTCGTCAGCATGGAATGTTGAGTATGCTATTGTGCCCGTGGCCATTGCCTGGAAGACGACATAAGCCTCCTTGCCCCTGACTTCACCGACCATCAGGTACTGCGGCCTCTGCCTCATGGCGGCCGTGAGAAGGTCGAACATGTCTACGGCGCCTGCCATGTTTGCCGACTTGCCGCCGAATCCTTCGCGGGTGACGGAAGCGATCCAGTTCTCGTGCGGAAGGTTCAGTTCCCTTGTGTCCTCGATGCTTATGATCTTCATCTGGGGAGGAATGAAAAGAAGCACGGCGTTCAGCGTCGTTGTCTTTCCGCTGGCCGTGCCGCCACACACCATCATCGAACTGCCGTATTCGATGCAGAGCCACAGGTAGGCCATCATGTCGACGCTCATTGTCTTGAAACGGACGAGATCTATCGGCGTGAAAGGATCGTCCTTGAACCGCCTGATTGTGAACGACGAGCCCTTCTTTGTGACATGCTTCCCAAGAGTCGCATTCAGCCTTGAACCGCCGGGGAGAGTGGCGTCGAGCATCGGGTTCGCGACTGATATCTGCTTCCCGGAGCGCTGTGCAAGCCATACAACGAAGGCGTCCAGCTCCTCCTCCCTTTCGAACTTGAGGTTTGAGCGAATTGAGCCGTACTTCCTGTGGAATATGAAAATGGGTATGTTGACACCGTCGCAGGATACGTCCTCGACATTGCTGTCAAGCATCACGCCCTCGATTATGCCCAGTCCGACAAGATCCCTTTTCAGGTAGTAGAAGACCCTCTCCATTGAAACCGGGTTGAGCGATACGTCGAGTGTGTTCATGACATCCCTTGTGGCCTTCTTCAGGCTCTTCTCCTTCGCCTCCTTGTCTTCGTCATCCGACATGTTGAGGGATGCTATCAGCGCCTCCTTGAGCGTCCTCAGGACATTCCGCTCGTCCATTGAAAGAGAGGGTTCGATAAGCTCGTAGAGGTACTCGTTCAGCAGCGTGTCGTACTTTATCCTGGCATATGAGTACGGCTCATTGAGCGGCGAAAGCTCCACCTCCTCCTGCCCTTTCTCTTTTATGAGCGGAATCGGAGTGACTTTCACGCTTGATCCGAGCCTGAACTCCTGCTCTGGGATCATGACACGTAACGGCTTGCTTCCGACCGAGTTCATGAACCTGAGGTACTTGGACTTCAGGCTCAGTCTCTTCTTTCCTTCCTTCTTCTTCTCCGTTCCGTCAAGCCTGTCGGCTTCAGTCGCCATTCTTAAACACCAAGGAGTATGTGCATGAAAATGAAGCCAATCACGAGCATGAGCGCACTGTGCCGCATGCCGTTCGAAATTCTGCCGTCCTGAATGACGCCGGCCATGATGCCGTCACCCGCGGCGTGCACTATGACAGCTATGTAGAAAGCGGTCACGACCGGACCTATGGCAAGCACATTGATTGTAGTCACCGCCCCGCCACCGGCGAGGACTCCAGTGGAGTTCTGGAGCTGGCTGCCTGCCTTCTCGATCTGAGGTATGAACGTTGCCTCAAGAATGAATATCGTTGCGAGGAAGACGGCGAACGCGATGTATATCACTACCATGTATGTGCTCATGGCTATTCCCCTCTCCTTCCTGTTCAGTATGCGCTCCCTTGCATCGTGGGCGACCATGTTGAGCACATCGGAGACAGCACCGCCCGCATCGCTTGCCTTTATGATAATGTTTGAAATCCTGGTGACAAGGGGCGAATTCATCCTCTCGACAAAAAGCCTGAAGGCTTCGGTTGCCGGGACTCCCCAGTCTATCTGGGACGCCATCCGCCTTATCTCAGGCGTGAGCTTGCCGTACTTTCCCGCCGAGGCAACAACGACCGACTCAGCGAGAGTCATTCCGAACCTGCCTGCCTCTGCCACGTCACGCAGGAAATCAGGGACTCTATCCTCTATCTGCCTGATTTTCCTGACCTGAATGCTTGAATACGAACCATAAGGTCCCATGAATGCAGCCAATGCAAGGACGATCCAGTCCAGTATGGACATGCCAAAGTACTGCTTGTTGTTGAGAAGCCCAACTATTCCGACAAGCAAAAGCAGTGCCATCGCCATGGCCGAAACAGCCGTGACCTGCTTCTCGATGTTCTTCTTCGCCGAAGAGAGCTTCTTGACATCCACTATGTGTGTGGCGTTCACGTTCATTGTGAAGCCTCCTTGCCCATGTTCCAGACAAAGAATATGAATCCTCCCTGGGATGCGGGAATCATCAGGAGCACTACGACATAGAGCAGGAGAACGTTAAAAGGCAGTGTTACGCCGAACACAACTGAGGTAGCCTGGCTGCCACCGCCGCTCACAACTGACATAATCGCCATTATGACTACGAGGAAAAGCGGAAACGCAACAACGACTGTCACAAAGGTCTCCGCGAACAGTCCGAGCGTTTCCATTTCCTGCTTTGTGTTCAGTTTTTCCTCCTTCTCGTATTGCTCTGCCTTGAGAAGGAAGTATGGCTTGAGGTGCCCGCCGGATGTCGCTGTGGTAACAACACCCTGGAGAAAATCCTGGAACTTTGTCGAAGGAGTCCTTGCAGCCGCGTTTCTTATCGCGGTGAGTATGTCGACTCCGAGCAGCGTTGTGTCCCTTGTTATCCACTCGGCCTCCTTCTGCACTTCACCGTAAATGGGCTGCTTTGCAAGTTCGCTGAATATCACATCAATATTCACATCTGCCGAGGCGAGGGCGGAAATGAAGCTCATTGCGCTGCCTATATGCTTGTTTATGTCTCTTGCGCGGGAGGACGCTTTGGACGAGGGTATTGCCTTCAGCACCATGTATACGACTGCAGGAGGAATGAATGTGGTGAGGAATATGACTACCAGCCTTAACGCTATGACAGAATGAAGCAGGGTCAGTATGACCCCTCCGAAGACAACTCCAATTACAAGGCCCGCGATGGCTGCAATCAGGCTCGTCATCCATGTGACTGCTGTATACTCCTCCGGCCTGATTTTCATATGCGCCTTTATGAGGTTGTCTTCCAGCTCCTGGTTGACCTTGAACCTTGCCTCTACGAGCCTGTGCATTGTCCTCCAGCAGAACTGCTGGTACGGGGAGAGCTTGACGTAATCAGGCACAGTTCCTGCGGGCAGCTTGATCGGGTGTGGCCCCTCGACCATCCTCTTTGACTTGACCGTCTTCGTGCCGAGAAATGACCTGTCCATGTCCTCGAACTTCGAGAATAGGTTTGACTCTCCTTCAGACAACTATAACATCCTCCTTGTCCGCATCACCTGTGTATTCGCGGACCATCTTCATTGTCTCATCCTGCTCCCTGTAATACCTGTTTATTAGAGACCAGATATCAAAGTGGTTTGTCATGTTCTTCTTAGCCATGTACCTGACGACGTCGATCCTCCTGCTGAATTCCTCATTGAATTCCTCATAGGTCCAGTTTTTCAGGTCCCTGAGCTTGTCGAACAGGGCGCTGTGGCCCTTGAACACGAATGCGTCCTTCACCTGGTCCCATTCGAAGACAACGTTGGTGATTATCTCATTTGTGCCGGGCTCGAAACCGATGAGTTCGACTACGTTCCTTACTCGCCTTGCATGCTGCTTGCCGATCCTCACCTGCTGCTGCACTATGACCGTCCTCAGGGCAGTCAGTAGTATACGCGGTATGTTGATTGGAGGGTTTTCAAGCCTGTTGATCATGAGCTTGACGCTGTCTGCGTGCATAGTGGAGTAGGTGGTGTGGCCCGTGGCCATAGCCTGGAACATAGTGTAGGCTTCCTTCCCCCTGACCTCACCCACAATGATGTAGTTGGGCCTTTGTCTCAACGCAGCCCTCACAAGGTCGAACATGTCAATCTCACCTGCTGTTTTTCCGTCGACACCCTTTTCGCCGACGCCGGACCTTGTTGTGCCCGGGATCCAGTTTTCGTGAGGCAGGTTTATTTCCCTTGTATCCTCCATGGTGACTATCTTGGCGCTTGGTGGAATGAAGAGTGAGATTGCATTCAGCGTTGATGTCTTTCCATTCCCTGTTCCGCCGATGATCATTGCAGACTCTCCCGCCTCCACGCTCATCCAGAAGTATGCCATCATCTCCTCGGAAGCTGTGCCATAGTTAATCATGTCTACAGGGGTGAAGGGCCTTTCCTTGAACAGCCTGACGGTGAACGAAGATCCCCTGCTTGTGACTTCCCTTGCATAGGTTGCCTGAAGCCTGTGCCCCTCGGGAGTTGTTCCGTCAAGTATTGGGGTCGAGACGCTTATCTGCTTTCCACACTTCTGGCCAAGGTAAACAACAAAGGAATCAAGCTGCTCCTCGTTCATAAAGGTGACATTGGTCCGAACGCTTTCGTACTTCCTGTGGAATATGAATATGGGGACGCCGACACCGTCACAGGATACATCTTCGCTGTTCGGATCCCGTATAAATATATCAACAGGCCCGTAGCCTATGAAATCTCTGACTATGTAGTAGGCGAGCTTGTCCTTTGTGATAGGCGATGCTGAAAACCCCCTGGTGCTCAGGAAGCTTGCGATGCTTCTCTTGAGATACTCTTTCCTGTCCATCTTGTTCAGATGCTTGTATTCGTAATCAAGCGTCCTCTGCAGCGTGTCCTTGAGCAGATGAAGCAGTCTTGCTTCCGCTTCAGTGAGTTGCGGTTCAATTGCCTCAAGGAGGTACTCGCTTGTCTCGTTGTTGTACGTTGCCCGGATGTAGGAGTAAGGTTCAACAACAGGGTAGATTTCCAGCACTTCCATTGATGCAGACAAGAGCGGCGGTATCACAGTATAGACAGACCCTTTTCCCTCGGCCCAGTCGATCTTGCGCTCGACTTCGTCCCTTGGCATCAGTATCTTGACCTTCTTGTTACCTTTCTTAGAAAGGAAGCGCTTGTATCCTTCCGAAATGAGCTTGGGAAGTGCCTTCCTGTTTGTCTCCTGCTGGTCATCACTGGCGACTGTTGCCATTTTCATTCCTCCGGAGCCACTGCCAGTGCAGCGTCAGTCAACGTTACTGAGCTGACACTTTTTATGCCGAGGTTCAACACGTAAAGCTGGTTGCCTGCGGACTGCACTGTGGCCGTGTAGTTCGTGCCGTATACGAGGCCAGCCTGTGAGAAAGTGCTGTTGAAGAAGTTCAGCCATGCGAACGGATATGGGGTCCCGATTGTAATGTTCACACTAGATGTCTGCTGTGCCGCGCCAGCAAGCGTATATGTATTTTTCGAGAAACTGAGCAGGTGGGAACTGAGCGATACTGTGTTTGTCCCCGCATAGGTCAGATTTGTGGTTGTAGGGGTGGCCACAGAAAGCTCGAGCAGATCGAGATGTATGCCACCGAGAGTGCTGACACTGAACCCAGGTGCCGCTACCATAACCTGACCGTTGCTCTGGCCAAGTATCACAGCATCGTTCTCATAGAGCACTGTCTGAGGGATGTAATATCTGTTGGGTATGTTGACAACCACGCCGCCGCCCGTCGAGGATGTCAGGTGGTAAACCGCATTACCCAGGTTTGTGAGCCGATAGTGAAATGAGACGGTGAAGTACGGAATCGCGTTCCTGTCTTGAGGGATCACGTTCATCTGACCCTGTGTTCCAACCGCAAACATTGGTACACCGGAAGACCCCAAGGTCACCGGGCTGTAGGCTGAAAGAGTTGTGATCTGGGAGGAGGATGAGTACATCATAAGGTTGTCCACACTCTGCTTCAGTTCGGAAAACTGTGAAATGACGTTGTTGTCATGCTGATGCTCGTTTGCGGCCATCATGGCCGGTACGTAGTGATTGGTAAACAGACCCAGGATTGAAAGAAAGACTATCAGAGCCAGTATTGTTCCGACTACAGAAGCCACGCCTTCGTCATCCTTTCTGATTTTCGAAGGCTTCAGTATTGATTGCTTCCTCTGGGACAATTGCATCCGGAGCACACGTCCAACCTGAATGAGTTTGTTTTTCCTTATTTAATTATGATGTTCTGGTTATCATCGCCGTTCCCGATGCTGCGGGCAGCCAATTCCAGCAACATATTTTAGTGAGTTGCACCTACCCCACTTTATGCCCACCAGCAATGAGTTCAGAGGCAAGTCCGTCGTTGTCACGGGAGGTACCTCTGGCATAGGGCTTGCAACGGCCCAGCTGTTCTTCACAAGGGGTGCAAATGTCATAATCACCGGAAAGAACAGGGAAAAGGGAAAGAAGGCGCTCTCCCAGATGAAGGGAAAGGGGGATGTCGAGTTCTTCAAGGGAAATGTTGCAAGCTACCAGGAAACAGAGAAACTGATGGACATCGTAAGGAAGAAGCACGGAGCCCCC
>JAKAPY010000179.1 GCA_021811925.1 Thermoplasmata archaeon
AGTCAGCAGGGTAGATGACCTGTCTTCACAGGACTTGGGCAATGCACAACTTGTCGAAGAGAGGAAGATACTCGAAGACAAGATGACATTCGTCACCGGCTGCAAGAACCCGAAAGCTGTTTCTGTCCTTATAAGGGGCGGCACCGAGCATGTTGTTGACGAGATAGAGCGCTCGCTTGTTGACGCAACGAGTGTTGTTGCTGTTGCGCTGGAAGACGGCAAGCTCACTTACGGCGGCGGCGCGACCGCGACAGAGCTCGCGATGAAGCTCAGGGACTATGCAACCTCTGTAGGCGGAAGGGAGCAGATCGCCATTGAGGCCTATGCGGAGGCACTCGAAGTCATACCGACAACACTTGCAGAGAATGCCGGACTTGACCCCATAGACATACTCATTGACATAAGGAAGGCACACAAGAACGGGCAGGTTTCAGCGGGCGTCAATGTCATAACAGGCAAGGTCAGCGACATGAAGAGGGAGAAGATCATTGAACCGATTCGTGTCGGCAAGCAGGCAATCCCCTCGGCCACCGATGCAGCCGTGATGATACTCAAGATAGACGATGTCATCGCGAGCAAGGCTAAGGACATGGCTCCGCCAAGGGGCGGCGGGCCCGGCGGCATGGGCGGAATGGGCGACGAGTACTGAACCTGCGCGCATCCTCCAAACAATTTATACAAACACCTTCCATTCTATTCATCTTTGCGCGGACATCGAAAGGATTAAATTCGTATGCCATGATGTGATTGTTGGTTCCTATGGTTATGCCACTCGCGTTGCTGGAGAAGTCACTCAACAAGCGCGTTACATTGCTGCTCAAGGACAGCAGGACGCTGGAAGGGAGGCTCGTCGGATACGACGAATTCATGAACATGGTCCTTGAAGACACCGAGGAAAGGACTGTGGAGCAGACTAGAAAAATAGGGTCTGTAATTCTTCGCGGCAACAATGTCGTGAGCATTTCTCCATGAACCTGAAGTCACGGTGAGTCTGTGGTTAAGGCGGTTGTCCTAGCTGGCGGCTTTGGCACTCGCCTCAGGCCACTTACAAACATAATACCAAAGCCGCTTGTACCGATCGCCGGAATTCCGCTGCTCCAGAGGATCATTAACACCCTTCCTTCGTCCATCGATGAGGTGATCGTGGCCGCAGGGTACAGGGGGCACGACATAGAGAAATATTTCAGCGAGAACGTGCAGAATGCACCCGTTGTTGTCGTAACGGAACACAAGCCGCTTGGAACGGCAGGGGCCCTGTGGAACCTGAGGAACAGCATGGACTCTACATTTCTTGTCCTGAACGGTGATGTGGTAAACAGCCTCTCGCTTTCGGACATGGTCGCATTCCACCGGAGCAGGAACGCCGTTGCCACCATTTCGCTCTGGGAAGTCGACGATCCGACTGCATTCGGCGTTGTAAGGCTTTCAGACGGTTCGGCCATAGCTGAATTCAGGGAGAAACCAAGCAGGGAAGAGGCATTCAGCAATCTCATCAACGCTGGCACTTACGTGATGGAACCTGGAATATTCGAGCACATGAACCATGAGCACTTCTCTCTCGAAAGGGAAGTCTTCCCGAGGCTGACAGACGGACAGCTCCACGGCTTCGGCTTCGAAGGATACTGGATAGACTGCGGGTCCAGGGAGATGTTCCTGAATGCGCAGCAGCTGCTTATCAACAAGGAAGGGCTGGGTATTGTAAAGAGCGCTAAAATGGACGGTTGCTCACTCAACAGGCCCGTCGCCGTCGAGAAGGGCGCCAGGCTGAAAGGTGTCAGGCTTGGGCCGAACGCGTATGTGGAGACGGGGGCGGTGATAGAGGAGGGCAGCGTGATTGAGAACAGTGCGGTCCTCTCCAACGCGTCAATTGGCAGGAACTGCAGGATAACAGGCTCTATTGTCTGCCCGGGGACTAAACTGGAGGATTCGACAGTCAGTGACAATCAAATAATAGGGGAGCCTTCTCTCTGAGCGTGGCTGAGGGGCAGTCGACGCTCTTCGATTTCGTCGTGTTTGACAGGGAAGCAAAACTGGAGAATTTGAACGGTTTTGTGTCCCATCCCCTGCTTGAGAAAAACTCGGTTGAATACAGGGATTTCCAGGTGGAGCTTGCGAGGATCGCAGCAGGAAACAACCTTCTTGTCGTCGTTCCCACGGGCCTGGGAAAGACGCTCGTAGCACTCATTGCGGCAGCTGAAATGATGAAGGCGACGGGAAAGAAGGTTCTCTTCCTTGCGCCAACCCGGCCCCTTGTCATGCAGCATCTTGAAACATTCAGGAAGCACTTCCTGATCAAGTCTCTCGCGCTGTTCACGGGTTCCACGCCCGCGGCCGAGAGAAAGAGGCTCTGGTTTTCAAACAAGGTGATATTCGCCACGCCTCAGGTGATTGGCAACGACATCGCTGCTGGAAACTACAATCTCGACGATGTTGCCTTCTGCATATTCGACGAGGCGCACAGGGCGGTTGGCAACTATTCCTATGTCGAAGTCGCGGGAAAATGCAGAGATGCAGGTGTGAGGATACTTGGCCTGACAGCCTCCCCGGGCTCGAAGAAGGCGAAGATTGAGGACATACTCAACGCACTCAACATAGAGAAGGTGGAGATAAGGAACAGGGAGGACGTTGATGTCAACGCATACGTCAGGGAAGTGGACGAGACGGTGTTCCGTGTCGATCTCGATGACGAGATGAAACAGCTTCTGAAGCCGATAGACGACCTGCTTCACGAAAAGATAACAAAGCTGCAGAGAATGGGTTTCCTGAGATACAAGAAAGCTGAGTTTGTCTCAAGAAAGGACCTGCTTTCAGTAAGGGCAGGAATTATGGCCAGAGGCAAGAGGGGAGGATACCTATTCGGCGCGATGCACAACAGCATTGTCGCAATCCATGCGTATCACTGCTCCGAACTGCTTGAAACGCAGGGCATAGGCCCGCTGCGCCTGTACCTTGAAAGAATGAAATCCTCGGAAAAACTGAGCAAGGTTGAGAAGAGCTTCCTGAATGACGAGAGGATCAAGAAGGTGTTGGAGCTTCTTTCCGCATCGAAATCGACTTCGCATCCCAAGGTCGAGAAGCTGCTGGAAATTGTCTCATCGCAGATTGAAAAGAAGGCTGACAGCCTAATCATGGTCTTTACCCAGTACAGGGACACAATTGAAGTCATAACATCCGCCCTTTCCTCGAGGGGAATCAGCCATGGCAGGTTCATAGGCCAGGCGGACAGGGGGAAGGAAAAAGGAATGAGCCAGAAGGAGCAGAAGAAGACGGTGCAGATGTTCTCATCAAGGCGCTTCAACGTCCTCGTGGCAAGCAGCATAGGCGAAGAGGGAATAGACATACCGGACGTCGAGCTTGTGGTCTTCTACGAGCCCGTGCCCAGCGAAATAAGGTACATACAGAGGAAGGGGCGCACCGGCAGGAGCTCCGTCGGGAATGTAGCAATCCTGCTTGCAAATGGCACCAGGGACGAGGCATACCTGAGGGCAAGCTCCAAGAGGGAGAAGAAGATGAACAGGATTGTGAAGTCGATGAGGGAACAGGAAGGCGAAGCGGGTTAGTCCGCCTGTCCCGGCGAGTTCAGTGCAAGCTTGGCAGTCAGGAGCTGAAGGAACGAGTCAAGATGCGCAACAAGCGATGCGTTGTCGCTGTATCCGCATGCCGAAAGGTCTGGCGCAGCTATCAGTGCCTTGTTCCCGTCGCTTGTGATGTCCGTCGCGAGCAACTCGGTAACCCTGTAGCTCACTGTGTGCTCCGGCAGCTTCACTGAAGGCGCGGTAATTATTGTGATGTTAACACCCCTCTTCTTGGCATCGGAGAATTTCTTTCCGAATATCTTCCGTACATCCCTTATGGCAGGAGTGGTTATTATGAACCTCGT
>JAKAPY010000015.1:0-1681 GCA_021811925.1 Thermoplasmata archaeon
CGATCTCAGCGTCCAGCACATGGGTGCAATGGAATTTGATGTCCGCAAGCTGCGCCCGGACTTTGCAGCCGCCGGAGGCCAGAAATGGCTCACGAGCCCCTTTGGTGCGGCGCTTCTGTATGTAAGCAGGAGGGCGATAGAGGAGCTGGAGCCGCCACACTATTCCCTGAACAACAGTCCCGAACCCAAAGAAGGATGGAACAGTTACTTCGCAAGGAGGGACAAGACCGGGTTTGAGGAATTCGCATCTGTTCCTGCTGCAAAGAAGATGGAATACGGCGGTTGGCTCAACCATGTAGGCATGGTTGCACTCAGGGAGTCGATCGCATTGATAAACGGCGTCGGCAGCTCAAATGTGCAGAGAAGAATAAGGAGTCTGTCAAGAGTCCTCAGGGAGGAGCTTGAGGGCATGAAGTTCAATGTCATTTCGCCTGCAGACGAGAAGAGCTCATCGTCGATAACCACGTTCGAAGCCGGAGGCGCGGAGGCGTCTATGAAAACAGTGAGCAGGCTTTTCGAGAAAGGAATAGACGTTTCCTGCAGGGGCGGGGGCGGAATAGGAGGCGTTAGGGTCTCCGTCCACCACATGAACACCGAGGATGATATCCTGAGGCTTACGACTGCTTTGAGTGAAATGAAGGCGGCATGACTGGCATTATTTGCCAATGAAATCAGGAGTTGTTCTTCAGGTACTCCATGACTATCTTCCTCAATGCCCGGCGCATAACGTCGGACAGTGAGGAGGGGGATACCTCAAGGCTGTCGGCAAGTTCGGTGAGGGAAGAACCCCTGTCCTGTTCAAAGTAACCGTGGTTGAAGGCATACAGGAGAACCTCCTTCTCCCTGTCCGTGACTTCCATGCTCTGGCTTTCGGTGACGTCGACGACCTTGGGCTTGAGTCCTATGTCCTCCATCTCCCTGACCAGCCTGTCACCCGTCTTCTTTGACTGAGCCATAAGCCGAAAAACAACTTTTTCCTTGTCCACGGTCCTGCTGCCTATTATAGGCATGTTGATTGAGGCGAAGAACTTGCATGCAGTGCAGCTGTCGGTCTCCACCCACGCCGTCTCTTTCGATATCTGCCTGACGCTCTTCGCTATCTTCCTGAATTCGGTGATGAATTCCTGCAGTGTATCGGAGTCCACCTTGTGAAGGCTGGTCTCGCTGCCTATCACCAGCCTGCCGACGGTTGCACCTGCCAATTTCGAATAAACAAGGTTGGTGACGAGACAATCAGTTCTCTGGACTTCGACAGTGAGCTCTACTGTTTCCATCAACTTTCGCATCACCATAAGAGCACTGTTTAATAAAACATGTCGCAGCGGAGAACGGTATTTAACAAAATGACCTAACATTTCGGGCAATTCATACTTATCCAGTGCGCCGTAATAGAATAGACCGGAAGCTGGGTGCAGTTGAGAGACGAGGCGCCGGGAAACAGGGCATAGCGACTTGATTCCAGAGGGCTGGAGTTACCTGAAATGAAGAACGGACAAGTAGTCAATAGGTTGCCCAAAATGGATAAAACGGTGGAACCGCTTATTGTCAAGAATCTTATGAAGGGGGAAAAGATCGAAAGTTTCCTCATCTGGGGGCGTGGCGTCAAGCTCTCGAGAATGGTGGCGATCACATTCGGCCTGCTCTGGGGTATCGACGGTTTCTTCAAATTCCAGGGGGGGCT
>JAKAPY010000015.1:1691-18059 GCA_021811925.1 Thermoplasmata archaeon
CAGCCCGCGTTCCTGAATGGCTGGTTCTCCTTCGGGTACGGTGTTGTTTCCTACAACCCCATGCTTGTCACCTACGGCACCGGAATGCTTGAACTTTCAATTGCATTTGCACTGATAGCCGGCTTCGCAAGAAAAATCGCCTACATCGGCGGAATAATGCTTGGAATGTTTATCTGGGCGGTACCGGAGGGATTTGGTGGCCCTTACGGGCCCGGCTCTGTCACAGTCGGCGGTGGGGACATTTACGCACTCGGTCTCCTCTTTATGATAGTTCTCGGTGCAACCTACGGCAGGGACAGGTATACGCTCGACTACATTATTGAACGCAGATTCGGTGGTTGGACAGCAATAGCGGAGGTCCCGAAGGTCCACCTCGACCACATCAAAGGGTGGTTTTCCAGGAACTCGATGAAGCTGAGCAGGGGATCTGCAATTCTGTTCGGTCTTGTGTACGCCTCTGAATCGTACCTTGCATTCTACTTCAACCTGAGCGGAAACATAGTGTCTGTCGTCCAGGATCAGGCATCAAGCGCTCCCTTTTTCCTTTCGGGCTGGTTCTCGTTCTGGCAGGGGCAGGTCACCGCAGCGCCTGCATTTTATGCCACGCTGATTGGAGTGCTTGAAGCACTTCTGGCAATATCTCTCATATTCGGACTCGCGAGAAAGGTGGCCTATGTTGGAGGGGCTGCCTTCGCAATAATCGCTTGGGGAGTGGGAGAGGGCTTTGGCGGGACTCCCGTGCCAGGCTACACAGATCCGGGCACTGGAATTGTCCAGGCAATTGCATTTCTCATACTGCTTGGCCTGAATGCCACACATGGTACGGATCCGCTCACGCTTGACTCTAGGATAGAGACGCGGTTCCACTGGTGGAAAAAAGTGGCAGAGATGTCATACTGAGATGTGCCAATTACTGCACCCTTCCATTCGGTCCTTCACTTAATGCGGTTCAGCAGCCTCCTTGAGGCATCATCCCGAAATCGTGACAAAGGTCCTGAAAGCGACTCCCTTCCGGCCATGTCGGCTGAAATCCTGCGCTCAAGTGTTCCGTCTGAAGACAGGAGCTGCACATGCAGCCTGTAGCCGCTCCCGAATGAGGTGCAATTCACACCCAGGGGCACTCCGGGAGCAGGCGAAAGCGTGTTAACAACCTTCCTTTCGATTGTTATCTCTCTCCTTGTTTGCTGGTCATCCATGCGCCTCACGGCCCTTTCAGGGAATTCAGCATCCCTTGTCAGAAGCACAAATGCGCCCTGACCCGCGGCGGGGACGAAATAATCGAGCGGCAGTTCGGAAGCGCGCAGATTGCCTTCACCTGCGAATTCAAAGAGTTGGAACTCGTATGATGGAAGAATACATGCCGCGCTCTCTCCACGCTCCACCGATAGAAGCATTGATTCCGAGTCGAGCGTGACTTCCGAGACTCTCAGGTCCCTGCGCGCCCTCAGCATCTGTGCCCTGCGAAGGACATGCCGGCAGTCGACTCCTGATCCTGACTTCAGCCGTGCATATCCGCCCTCAGACACAATGCAGTCGGAGCTCCTGAGCCTTCTCTGGATTAATGCCATGCGCGTCTCCTCAGGCAGTTCCATAGGCAGCTGTTCGGCGGGGCACAGCAGCGCACTTTGTGCTTCGGACTGCATGGCGCTGAGCAGCAATCCGAATCCACGTTCGTCGCTGACCTGGGCGGCTGCTTTGATGACGTGGAGGTCAAATGCCCGCCTGAGTCCAAGCCGCTTGAATCCTGAAATTGTCCTGCCTGCCATTTCAATCGAAGATCTTTCACCCGATGTGAAAATGACTGTTCTCATTTTATCGTCGTCCGGCAAATGCAGATGGCATAAATCTGAACAACAACTCCTGACGATATCTTGTGAAGCGCTCATGGATGAATGTGCGGTCAACGCTCATGCCCCCGCCAAGAGGGAAACCAATATTCAACTTTGTCAGGCATTCTCGTGGCTTGTAACTTCATTGTTCAGAAAAAGCCTGGAAGAAGCACTTCACACAATCCCTGGCGGAGAAGTACGAGGTGTAAAAACAGTACCAAAACTTAATTACGATTGGGCCCAGTCGGATTTGAACCGACGACCATCTGGTTATGAGCCAGACGCTCCACCAGACTAAGCTATGGGCCCCTCATCTTTGATTAGGAACGCATCTAAATAAGTTTTGCCGGGGAGACGGGAAGGTCGAAGAAATGTGTTTCGACTCATTGGATGGAAATAGGTGGTTCGGGCCAATCAGGATTGCCTTGGGCTGGAGGAAAGACTCCTTGCCCTGTCGAATTCCCTCCTGAATATGTTCATGAAGCGAAGCGACTCGTCGTACTTTCCTTCGTTGTAGGCATTGCTTGCCTCCTTGAGAGTCGCTATGAAGTCCGTGACCTTCATTCCGCTTATTTTTGCATCTATTATCTCAGATCGTGCCTTGTTCATTTCAGACAGCAGCTTGGGAGGTATGGAACGCATGAGCGAATCCCTTGACTGCCTTGCCAGCACAAGAGCGGAACTCCAGTCCCCTGTCGCAAGATGCTTCCTTGCCTCGGTGAATATCATCCTCGAGCTGTTGTAATCAATGCCTATTTCGTCTGCATACCTCAAAAGCTCTTCGACGCGGTCGACAAGCTCCTTGGCCTCGCCGAACTGGGATGCCTTTGGTGAAAGTTCTGACTGGAACTGCTGCACAGACTCAAGTGCTTTTTCGTATGAACTGTTCCTTACCATATCAGAGATTGCGGAGAGTCTCGTCTCGTATGTCATCTTCCTGTCTCCGGCAACATTTTCAATCTCGATCTGTTTCCTCATGATGCCCATTTTGTCCTTGAAGAACGCCTGTATGTTTGATTCGATAGACCTGTATGCCAGTCTTATATTCCTGAGGGCCTCTGCAGAGTCGCCCGATTTTGCAAACTCAACCGAAATGTCAAGAAACTTCTTTCCTTCACTTATATCGACACTTGCATCGCCTGAAAACTTGAGGAGTGATCTGAGCTGCTCTATCACCGGTCGCGTATCTTCATTCCCTGCGGGGGAAGCTGCTGCGCTCCCTGCGGCAGGAATGGATTCGCCTGGTATGCTTTCACTCCTTAAAGCCTGCCTGAATGAAACAGAAGGAGGCGGGGCAGATGCGGTTCTGACCGCAGTTTCAGGTTCGTCATCCCTCTTCCTACCGAACTTGAAATGGAAGCGCCCGGGTTTGTCACCGGCCGACTCTTTTTCAACATCCTTTGGCAGGAAAGTAGTCGAGTCCTTCTGTGTTTGGACTGAGCTCGGGGTCTTTGCCTGAATTCCTGTCTTTTCAGAAACAGGAGACGCGCCTGCCGCAGGCGAATCCATGTCGTTCAACGTCTTTTCGAATTCGTTGATGAGTTTTTCCGGACTCCCTGTGGAAATGCCGGATGCCATGTCATCAAAGTATGACACATCCTGCGTGCCAACTGAAGGCACGGACTCTATCGCCTTGGGAACTTCTTCGGTGGCAGTTGCCTCATCGTCGCTGAGGAATTCTGCACCGCAGTTGGGGCATTTGTTAGCCGATGCGTCAACCTCGGTATTGCACGCCGGACACTGGAACACTACCTGCTCATTCTTTGCAAACTGGACCCCACATTTTGGACAGTTCGTGTCTTCTTCCAGAAGCTCGTTGCCGCACTCGGGACAGACGTACTGCGATTTCGAGCTGCCGCCCAGAAGCTTGAGATCGGCCCCACACACATCACATGCCTGGACGCCAGGGGTGATCTTTGATTCACATACTGGACAAATATCGTCAATTGTCATTTGTGGGTTCCTGATGGTCCGATGAAATACAACTACTCATATACTTTTGGAACTGATTTTCTGTCAATGCAATTTAAAGAAGAGGGTGACTGGACCGCTGGCACGATCGGTGCCTTTATCCCGGGCTGGCACCGTAGCATGGAAATGCCAGCAGGCCGATAACAGGCCGGGCAAGAGCGGCCATGCGTGCGTGCCATGCACCCCGCCGGCGCAAATTCCAGGACCGCCACGCCTAACGTCCAGGGTGGGTCCGTTCGTAAAAGCCAACCACGTCCCATTCCTCTTCTTTTTCGGGCTGCCTCTTCCTCACTATGATTCCCATTTCTGCGGCTAGATCCTGAAGCATTTCCCTTGCTTCTTCGCTGCCCTCAAACCTGTCCACCTTTATTTCGTAATCCTTGATTTTGCCCTTGAATGCACCAATGATTTCATTTCCGCGGAACACAAGATTCGATGCCCCTATGTCCAGGGTGTTCTTGACATCGTCGTGGAAATAAGACACGAGCCTGTCCTCCTGTGTCGCAATGAAGTTTTTTGAAACTGATGCGCGCTTTAGCCCGTTCACGCTGTCCGCCAATATCCAGTAGAGTGTGTCGCTTCCCTTCTCAAGGTATCCTTTCCTGATTATTTCCTTCTCCTCAAGGCGCCAGAGCAGGTCCCTTATGTGCCTCATGCCAAACTCGGGCCTTAGCATTCTCGAGAGCTGGTCTGCGGTAAACGTGCCGAACTGCCTGAACAGCTGTGTGACCACTTCCTCCTGCGCCCTCTCCCTTGATTTGCCGCTTTCCTTTATTGCAACAAATTGTTTGTTGCCGTCGAGTGCAATCAATGTCTTTCTCATCAGGGATCGCAGGGCGGACTGCGTTCCCGCCTTTGATACGTTGGAATACCCCATCACCTGTTTCCTGCTCACAGGCTGAAATGACTCGACAATCTCCAGTACATGCGACTCCTGCTTTGACGTCTTCCTCCCCCTTGCTGCCCTGAAGAGGGATGCCCATCTCATGTCGGTGTGTGCAACATGATCAGGAATCACCTGGGCTAACAGCAGTTTTCTCTCCTTCTGGTCGTGTTCAAGCGAAATCAGGTGCCTGACACGCAACATTGCCTCGTAGTTGCCGCGCAGGAACATCATCTGGTCGATTGCTTCTGCCGAGCTTGAGAACTGTTCTTCTAGATGCTGGAGTTGAAGAGTGAGCGAAACAAGCTTGCGCTTCTCAAATGATGCAGGCAAAACGTTCCCTGCAACCAGCATTCCGTTTATCTTCCTGAAGCCTGCCTCCTCACAGGCCGCGATAATTTTGTGCCCAAGATCATCGACTGCGGTCCCGTTAAGCTCCCTGATGCGCAGTACGTCAAGTCCGAACTGCCTGAAAAGTTGCCTGAGCTGCGAAACCGCCATCAGCACTGCCCCGATGTCTGTTTCCTCGTTCATGTTAAGCTGCCGGACTTCGACGCAACTTGCCATCACCCATATCTCTGCCATTCCAGCAACACGGGCATTCTGAACGAGCGGGTAGTACCAGCCGTCGCCGTACCTGGATGCAAGCTCTGCCCACATGTACTGGACGAAGGGATCAAGCATCGAAACTACGTTCGTAGACAGCAAAGCCTCGCCAAATGAGTCTATCCGCTGCAGTTCATCCGGCATCACATACATTGAATTCGAGGCATCGCCGACAACAATCCTGACCGCTCCCAGCGATTCGACCGCCTGCTCCATGTTCATATCCCAGAAGCCAGTCATTGACATTACATCGGAGAGCCTGATAGGGCCGCGTCCCCTGACTATGTTCTCCACTATCTTCGCTCTCGCGTTCTCTACTCTTGTGTTGCACTCAAGGTAGGCATACACGTTCCTTGCACTCCACTCCTCATTCTCCTGGAATATCCTGTGCAGCCAGAGCGATCTGTCCAGGCGTTCTATTATTTCCCTTCCCCTCTCCTTGGACATGCCGAGGGCCGAAACTATGTCTACGCCTGTGCCGCCACCCATCTCCTTTATTTTATCAAGAACTTCCTGTTCTTCGGATGAAAGTGAATTGTCGCGGAATGCAGAGACATAGAGGGGCATGTCCTCACCGAGCACATACCTCACCCTTCCACGCATAAAGCGCCCGAGGAAGAGCTTGCCCTCCTTCCTCATTTTCTCCCAGTCTTCCCTGCTAAAACCTTCGACACGGTTGAAAACATCCAGAACCATGCCGCAAACGCCAAACTTCTCGAAATATTCGTGGATTGAATGCAGTTTTTCCATGCTCTTGTAGTGCTGGTACCTCTGTATCGTTGCAAAATCATAGACTTTCACCCCGGCATTCTTGAGCCTGAGGTAGTCCCTGGTGAGCATGTACTGCTCCACTTCCTCTGCGAGGAAATATCCCTTCGCTATGATCCCCTCGGAAACAAGCTGCTCCGCTTTCGCGACCGCACCGTCGTTCCTGAAGCGGTATGAAAGTTCCTCGGCCGTCATCGGACCGAAGTACTCGAGTTCCCTTGTGACAATCTTCTCAAATGCCTGATCGCTGTCACCCGCCTCTGTTTCAGACCGGCTCCACATCCATCCGCCATCCTTGCGCATCCTCACCCTGCGGGCCAGGAACTGGCTTTCAAGCCTGTGCATGACCTCGTTCGTCTCATCGACCTTGAGGTTGAGAGCCTCGGCGATATCCCTGCTGCTTATCTCTTTTTCAGACAAAAGGGAAAGTGCCCTTGACTCGTCACCCAGGAGTTCCCTCTTCTTGACGACGGATGCAAAGAGAGGCCGATCATCGGGATGGATGAAGTATATGTCATCAAGCCAAACGGTGGCCAGTTTCCCGCTATCCAGCAAATCCAGGGCCCACTGCCTCACATCCTCGTGTCCACGTGAAGTGAATTTGTGCACACTGTTGCCCCGTTCCTTGAGCATAATCAGCGGCCCAACGGTTTTCACAAGGCCGGGCACCTGGTCCATTTCATCAATTGAAGGCTTCTTCCGGGAGAAGTAATGCTCCACAACGTCCGCCTCGAACTCATATCCTTTTACCTCACCGCCCATCACATGCGACAGGACCTTGCGGTGCAGCTCGCGCAGCATGGAGCTCTTGTCTTCCATCAGTATTACGTCTGAAATTCCCGAGAGAAGTATGCTATGGGAGAATGAGGATGGCGTGTCAGAGTAGCCGTGGGTGCGTATGGTGCGCTTTCCCTCCTCCACGTCCTTGAGCACCGCCGATGCGTGATCGACATCCATGACATCGTTCATTATTTCGTTGTACGTCTCCCTGATTACAGGAAAGTCAGGAATGTTGCCCAGCTGTTCAAGGAGTGCAGTGGACCGAAGCTGCTGCCTGCTGACCGAAAGCTCCTTCCCCCTGTAATTCCTCAGGATCATGAAGCTCCTCCCCGCAACATGCCTGAACCGCTGCTTGAAGAGTTCCGAGTTCTGAAGGCTTTTCATCAGCAGTTCCCTGATGTTTGAACTGCTTACGAGCCTGTGTATGTCTTTCAGAGGGATTTCTTTCGGAACGCTGATCAGGAAGTTGTCATCCGATATGGAGACGCTTGTGTTGCAATTGTATTTCTGCGATATGGCGTGGGCGTATGAGCGGGACAGGGCGTCATTCGTTCTCCTGCCGAAGGGAAAGTGGAATATGATCATCCTTGTCCCCTTCTCTGTCTGGTAAGTTCCCTCTATCAGAAGCTTCTTGTTCGTGGGCAGCGAGGGTATCATGCTCTTCTGTTCCTTGAGATAGTTCAGCAGGCTCCTTGCTGACCACTTGTCCACATTGTAGTTGGAGACGAGGTAGTCTATCAGTTCTGGTTCCGGGGAGCCAAGCCTTTCCTCCATCTCTCCCCTGAATCTGCCTATCTCCTCCGAAAGGTCGAAACTGCGTGGAAGCATTTCGCCCGTCCATGACGGGACCGTCGGCCTCCTTCCCTTAGCGTCCCTGACTAGAACGGTTGTGCCCCTTGCACGTATGAACTCGTAGCTCCTCCCTCCGAGGACGAAGATGTCCTTTGCAGAGAGCCTCTCCACAAATTTGTCCGAGAGCGATCCCACAGGGAGGCCGCGCTCGCTTACAACCTCATAACTTGACTCATCCGCTATTGTTCCTATATTGAGGAAGTAGATGAGCCTTGAACTCTTCTTCTTCCCGAAAACACCCTCTGGCTCATCATACCAGATTTTTGAATAGACGTTCTCAAAATCCCCCTTGCTTCCCAGATATCTCAGAACAGAAATGAAGTCTTTCCTGGGGAGCGTGTGGTAGCAGTAGGAGCGACGGACAACGTTGAATGCATCGTTCACGCCCCACTTCTTTTCGAGCGACATGCCTACGAGGGACTGGGCAAGCACATCCAGGCTGTTGCGTGGTATGTCCACCCTGTCTATTTTGTTCTGGAGAGCCGATCTTGTGAGGACGGCACACTCCACAAGATCATCCCTGTCGAAGACGAGGAGCCGCCCCACGGCCATCTTGCCTCTGGAGTGACCGCTCCGCCCTATGCGCTGCAGACCTTTTGCCACGGACTTGGGCGAACCAATCTGACACACAAGGTCTATGGAACCTATGTCTATGCCGAGCTCAAGAGAAGTTGAGCTTATCACGCACTTGAGCTCACCCCTCTTCAGCTGGTCCTCAACATCCTTCCTCGTCAGCTTGCTCAGGCTTCCGTGATGCGCCTCAACTCCGGCAAGGCCCCTTTCCTTCAGCTTGTACGCGACGCTCTCAGTCGCACTTCGTGTATTTGTGAAGACGAGGGTGGTTGTATGGTCCTCGATCAGCTTGACAAGTTCGTCATACATCTTTGCGTTTGCAATATCTGACTGCACCGCATTGAGATCCCTGACCGGACAGATGACGCCCAGATCCAGCGACTTTGGATTCTTGACTTCCACAATTGAAACAGGCCTGGGTTTCGTTTCCCTGCTGTAACCGCCAAGAAAGGCGGCCATCTCCTCGATGGGAGCCATTGTGGCAGAAAGCCCTATTCTTGAAAAACTGTCGTTGCAGTAGTCGGCAAGGCGCTCAATCGTTACGCTGAGGAATTCACCCCTCTTCGAATCACAAATCTCGTGAAGCTCGTCCAGTATCAGCCACCTTATCTGAGAGAACTTGGTCCTGAAAACAGGAGAAGACATTGTTAGCGCCAGCGATTCGGGAGTGGTTATGAAGATGTGTGGCGGCTTCTTCACCATCCTCTGCCTCTCGTAGGAGGATGTATCGCCAGACCGCACGGCCACCCTTATTCCGGGGGGTGTGAGATTCCTTTCCCGCGCCAGTTGTGTCAGCTCCTCCAGGGGCGTGTTCAAGTTCTTGTTGATATCATTGGCAAGCGCACGCAGGGGAGAGACATAGACGGCGTATATCCTGTCCTCGAGCTGGCCCCTCTCCTGAAGCGACATAAGCTCATTTATTATTGAAAGGAAGGCGGTCATCGTCTTCCCGGACCCTGTTGGAGAGGACACAACAACGTTCGTGCCCTCGTGTATAGGCATCACGGCAAAGGATTGGGGTTCGGTAAGGCTTGCGAATTTAGAAGTGAACCATTCACTTATCAGGGGGTTCATCACAGACATTACGTCTTCAAGAGTACACTGCTTTGTTATCCTGCTGTACGCGACTGCCATCGATAGAATCATGATTAATACGTGCTTGGACTAATAACACTTTCTACAGAGGACTGCGAAAGCAGGCCTGCGGGCCTCGGGCACTGCGAAGCGCACAACAAGCAGTGGAGAGTTTTTGCAATGCCGAGATCTGGAACGGATTAATACATACATGCCCTTAGCCTGCCCGGGGCAACCGGACATGGCTCAAATCAGGATTGGAATGGCACAGTTTCACTCAAAGGAACTCTCAGGGTCGCTGCCCAGGATAAGGTCATTGCTTGAACAGGATGCCGAACTTGTAATTCTGCCAGAAAAATGGATGAATGGAGATGGGGTGAATCATGTTTCTGATGGCCACGCCTACCTTGAGCAAGTCTCCTCAATGGCGAAGGAATTTGGCGCTGCAATTCTCACCGGCGGTCTCATGGAAAACTCTGAGGGAAGTGTTTACATCACATGCTACGTCTACGGGCCGGAGGGACGGCTTATGACCAAATGCAGAAAGCTGCATCCCTTCGGACTGGAGCGCAAGAGCGTCTCGCCCGGCTCCGATATTTCAACCTTTGAATTCAAGGGCATGAAGGTAGGCGTCGCCATTTGCTATGACATGGACTTCCCCGAAACTGTGAGAAGATTTGCCCTCGAGGACTGCGACATGATGGCAGTTCCGGCCAAAATAAGGAGGGAGGGAATCGATCCCTGGCTGATGTACCTTCAGGTCAGGACTCTTGAAAACAGGATGCCGGTGGCCTTCGCGAATTCTTTCAGCCCCCCTCATTTCCTTGGAAGAAGCGGTGCGATTGATCTGCAGCGGTCGGAGGATGGCATGGTTATGTACCCCAGGATTAGGCTGCTTGATGAGAAGGATAGCAGCGGCATCCTTGAGATAGACCCCTCCCAGTACAGGGAGGAGAGGAAGAAGCGGCTGTCTGACAGGAACATGGAAGTGGACAGCCTTTCAGGCGAACGACAGTAGAGGCTTCTGCCTGAGATACCGATAAATCGGACAAGACCAATTGCCATTCCATGGCATTAAGGCTGCCAAGCGTAAGGGTGTCCACCTTCTCCATAGTGGCCAGGGATAATGAGACAAAGGACATCGGCATAGCGGTCCAGTCCAGGTTCATCTCGGTTGGTTCGGTCGTCCCCTGGGCCGTTGCCGGTATAGGAGGCATTGCAACGCAATCCTATGCAAATACATCCTACGGCCCGAAGGGACTCGAACTGTTGAAGAGTGGGCTTACTGCCGAGGAGGCTCTCAAGAAGCTCGTGTCTGGCGACAGCGGAAGGGATCAGAGGCAGGCCGGCATGGTTGATGCAAAGGGCAATGCGGCCACCTACACCGGCAGGAAATGCATGGACTGGGCAGGCGGCATAACGGGAGACGGCTTCGCAGCCCAGGGAAACATCCTGGTTGGAAGCGAAACTGTGGATGCGATGGGAAAGGCATATGAATGCTCGAGGGCCGATCTCCCTGAAAGGCTTATTGCGGCGCTGCGCGCAGGACAGATGGCAGGCGGGGACAGGAGGGGAATGCAGTCTGCTGCGCTTCTCATTGTAAGGAAGAGGGGAGGCTATGGCCGTTTCAACGACAGGTATGTCGATTTGAGGGTTGACGACCATGAAAGCCCCATAGAAGAACTGGACAGGATTTTCAGGCTTTATGATATGGTAATGCTGTCAAGGGAGGAGAAGAGAGGGCTCATCACGATAGACGGGCCGGTATGCAGGACGCTTCAGTCGAGGCTTAAGAAGCTCAACTACTACACAGGGAAGGTTGATGGTAAATGGGGCAGGGGCATAGAGTCGTCGCTGGCCGATTACATTTCAGTCAATAACTTCGAAAACAAGCTCGCTCCCAAAGGACATATATGGAAGTCGGTTCTTGAATTCATGAAAGATGACAGGAAAAGCAAGAAGTGAGCTCGAAAACAGGAACCTGTTTGCCTCGGTCGATGTGATAGCTTCAGACTACGACCGTACGCTCACAGGCACAGACCTGGTGCTCAGAGCAGAAACAGTGAGCGCAGTTGACAGGGCCTCCAAGGAGGGCATAGGGATTATCATAGTCTCCGGAAGGGGACTCCGTTTCATGACAAGAATTTCGCGCACATTCGAGAGGGTGGATGCGCTTGTTGCAGAGAACGGTGCGGTCGTTGCAATGGACGGGGAGATAAGGCGGCTTTCACAGCGCACCGGGCACATGATCGCGGAAGTCCTTCACGACAAGGGCGTCCCCTTCATCAAAGGTGAAGTCATATCCTACATTGAGAAGGGGTTCCTTGCCGAGGCAGAGAAGGCTGTTGCTTCAATGAATGAATACGCAAGGCTTGTCAAAAATATTGATTCGGGCATGGTGCTGCCCCTGGATGTGGACAAGGACAGGGGGCTGAAGCTCGCACTCCAGCTCATGGGGAAAAAGGTGGAGAAGACTCTTGTCGTGGGTGATGGCGAAAACGACGTGTCGCTCTTCAACCTGCCTTCTCTGAAGGTCGCGCTCAGTAACTCGGTCTCCCTGTTGAAGGATAGGGCCGACATAGTCCTGGACAGCCCGGGTGGAGAGGGCATAGTGGAGATAGTGGACAGGGTCCTGTCGAGCAGGCAGGAATGAAACATTTCAATAAAGCGAGATTATCTTTTCGAATATCTCCATTTCTCTCTTGAGAGCAACATCGGTCTCACACTGCTTCCCGGTCTCAAACCCCATCTTGCCCAGTGCCTCACCACCTTCTTTCAGCAGCACACGCATCTTTTCCGCAAGATTCACGTCGTTGCCTTTCTCGAAAGTATAACCGTTCAGTCCGTCAATCACCATCTCGGATGAACCGCAGCCGGAGCTGACAATCACTGGCCTCTTGAAGTGCCAGCATTCGGGCGTGACCAGCCCAAACCCCTCCACGGTAGAAGGCAGGACGTGTGCTTCGCAGAGGCTGTATGCCGCAGCGAGCAGGTCCTCACCCGCATGGCCTGCCAGGACAACATTATTCTCAAGACCGTACTCGCTAATCATCTGCAGCAGATGCTTCCTCCATGTTCCCGCCTTGGAAGATCCCAGTCCGCTTTTCATGCTGCCCGAAAAACTGCCGTTGCCTATCAGCACCAGCTTCACATCAGGATGTGTGGTCTTCAGGTGACTCATGGCCCTGATGACAACATCCTGCGACTTGATCGGATCCATTCTGGCGACTGTAAGAAAGAACCTCTCCCCTTCCTTCAATCCCGTCTTTTCGTAGAACGTGCTTAAGTCGCTCTTCCGGGGCTGCCCGAGTTTTTCACCGTCTATGTGAGGATAAACCTGATACGCCTCTCCCCTGTAGCCGGCACGGAAAAGGCCCTCAAGGTCCCTCTTTGTGCTCACTATGATTGCATCGAATGCCTCCATGTTGTGCACAATGTATTTCCTCACCCTGGGAGACAGCGCATCAAAGTTTGCAGGTATATGCCACCTGAATACCGCGGGTGCGAAGGGACCGATGAAATTGCCGACCTGCAGCTGCTGAAAATCGTGGACGTAGTAGATGTCATATTCACCAAGGGTCTTGAGCATCAGATCTGCTGTCTTCCAGCCATATTGGCTGAACGCAAGGTATTCCCTTGGCATAAAGGACAGGTTCTCCAGTCCGTGTATCTCGTTCCACAGTTTGTCCTTGAACCGCACATATGCCTCCGCCTCGCCTCTTTCAAGATCTACGTTGAGGAAGTCGATGCCATCCCCTGTGAGCGCAGTGGGAGCCCCGGGTGAGAGTGCTATCCATAGTTCCTTCTGTGATATCCCAAGGCTCTTCATGCGCTTGAGGGATGGATATACCATGGCCGTAACTCCACCCGGAGAGAAGACATAGTCCACCCCCTCCTCGAGGAGTGACAGGTCAATCTTCTCGGGCAACTCGCCGTACTTCTCAACGAGTTCAGGAGAGCTAGTGAGGAATCTTATCAGTGGTGTCTGTGTGTTCACGCAAATGTTCATGATGTCATCTTCTGGTGTTGAATGCTCCGATAATGGATATGCGCGCATCTGTTATGACATTAACGAAACGTGAATGTCATCCGTGCCATTAGGAGACATAGATTTATTGTAACCCGTCCAATGCAGTGCCGTGGACAAGGGAACGCTGCTGAGGAGATTCGTACATGCACTGACCGGTTTCGGTCCCATCTATTACTTCATTCCAAAGCAGCTGCTGCCTGGACTCAGCAGGGAAATGGCGCTTGTCATAGTGCTGCTTGGTGTCCTCGTGTTCGAGTCGCTCAGGATTCAGCTGAGCTTAAGAATCCTGGGGCTTCGTGCATACGAGTACTCCAGGCTTTCCGGTTTCGCCTGGGCATTCCTGGGCATAGCAACTGTTGTAATTTTCTTTCCATTCTACATAGCAGTGCCCTGCCTGGTCACGATGGCGCTGATGGATCCGCTCGCAGGTGAAATGAGGGCACTTGGCCCATCGAGACTTCCGGACATAATACTCCCTGTCTCGTTTGCGATATTCATTGTGTCGTTTCTGATTTTTGCGGTGCCGCCGGCTACGGCGCTTCCGCTTGCCGTCGTGGGGTCAGTGATGTCTTGGCTGTCCGAGAGATTCAAGTTCAAGCCAATAGACGACGATTACCTCATGTCTGTATTGCCGGCGGTTGCCGTTCTTGCGCTAAGGATGCTGCTCTGACGGCAAACAGGGGCCAGCAGCGTGAGACAGCGCACAATATCGCTTTATATTGCTGATGCAGATAGAGGTCTTCATGAACCGAATGAAGGTCATCAACGAGCCGTCTGATCTTGTCCCGATGCTGAGGGCCGTTGACACCGAGTCCAAGAGACAGGTCTTGAAGGAAGTTACGCTCGAATGGAGGACAGCCAAGGAGATTGAGGAGAAGTATGGAAAGGAAGGAAAGGAGGCGCTCAAGTTTCTTGAGAAGATGAAGCTCGTAGAGACCAGGTGGCAGTCCTCGAGCAAGTCTCCGCAGCCCGAAAAAGCATACCACACGTATTATTCTTCATTTCACATAAGTGTCACATGGCCGGTTTACGAAATAAGTGATGTCCTGTCAATTGCAATGATGTCGGAGTCCGAATTCAAGAAGGTTGAAAAGAGAATACTGGAAGAGATAGGCGCCGAAGGGAAGTTTGCAGGGGATGTTGCCGAAAGCCTTGGCATGACTTCCACCATGCTCAAGAGTGTTGTGAAAAGATCGATTCATCTGGACCTCAGGGGACACAGGGTCGAAATACTTAAGGAAGAGATGTAGACAGAAACATGATTACAGTATTGAGACTTGGTCACAGGCCCGCGAGAGACAAGCGCATCACAACGCATGTTGGCCTGGTGGCGCGATGTTTTGGTGCCTCCAGGATGGTTCTGACAACCAGGGATGATGATCTTGCGGCACGGGTGCTCGCCGTCGGCGAAAGATTTGGCGGTGATTTTTCGGTGGAATACGAGAAGAACTGGAAGAAGCTGATGACAACTTTCGACGGCGTTGTGGTCCACCTGACAATGTACGGCGAAAAGCTTGGTGAAGTTGTGGGGCGCATTCCAAGGGAGAAGGATATGCTGATTGTTGTCGGAGCCGAGAAGGTGCCGGGCTTCGTTTATGAGCACTCTACCTACAATGTCTCAGTAGGAAACCAGCCACACTCAGAGGTTGCCGCTCTCGCTCTGTTCCTTGACAGGTACACTGAGGGAGCCTGGGAGAAGAACGAGATGGGTGGCAGGATGAAGATCATACCATCGGCGAGGGGAAAGAGGGTTGAAACAACCGGTTAGCTGCCCTTTCCCTTGCTGCTTATCTTCTTCGGGAAGTATTTCAGCAGTATAATGTCGCCAATGCTCCTGATCCACCTGTATGGAAAGAGCACTGCCCTGCTGTTGTCAACGAGAAGCGGATTTGTGTCCGCAACATATAACCCGTTTATTTTCGCCTCGTTTACGTCTATTACAACGTTGCTCACGCTTCCGAGATAAATACCAGACTCGGTGTAGCACTGTCGACCGATTAGTTCTGTTGCTTCTTGAAGCAATCATCCACCCCTAAACCGTAATGCCCGTAGGGCATTTAAAAAAGTATGCATGGCTGCCGTTCTCGTGTTTTCAGTTTCATTATTGCATTGAGCAAGAAATATATAACGGGGCTTTGTTGCATACGTGAGCAGTTAACGGGGAAAATTGGGCTTGACACCTAGAACAAAGAGGGCAGTTTTCGCAGTCATTGTCACTGCAGTGCTGGCTGTGCTAATTATACAGTTTGCAGTGCCGTCGTCCAGCGCACAATCGGTCAGCCTGAACAGCGTTCCCGGGACTGTGGTGCTTGACCACAGCTACACCTTCTATGTCACGATTAATCTGCAGAATGTCATAAAGGTCTATCCAAACTCGGTTGTGACGCTGTCGATCTTCAAATCAAATGCCGCTCTGGTGGAATATGCCAGCTTCAATGGCTCAGGCGTGCCCCTGCACACCGGAGGCTTCCTTCAGTCGGTTACAGTCGTCAATGGCACACCCGTCAACACTTACGGCTATGGTGGCTCAAGCGGCGGGTATTTCAACTACAAGGTAGCAATTGAATTCGCGAGCGGGGGTGCGGTCACTACAGGGCAGTACTCGATGAACGCGTCTGTGAAGATCAACTCAAGCACACCATCATTGAACAGCGCGCCCGCGGTGTTCAATGTAGCCAGCTCGCCTAACACCTTCCCCATAGTGCCCATATTCGTAGCCGCCGACCTTGTGGTCATAGGCGTGGTTGTATGGGTGATAATGACGATGAGAAGGAAGAGGTAATTCAGTCGCTCGAATAACCGCAGCGGGAGCACATATCCGAGCTTATGCTCATCAGTGTGCCGCAGTTTGGACATTCCCTCAGTGGGGAAGAACCGCAGATTGAGCACCTCGACTGGCCAGGTCTCATCACCGCGCCGCATACGGGGCAGACTGCGCCTTCCTGCCGCTTTACTTTCTTCTTTTCCCTCGCCTGCACCCTGGAAGCAATCTCTTAGATCGG
>JAKAPY010000180.1 GCA_021811925.1 Thermoplasmata archaeon
AGATTGCATCGATGGCAGACTGCCTCAGGAAGACGCCATCCTTGACCCTGTCTGGAAAAACATCCTCATTCATGCCAATCATGAACACATGTCTGAATTTCCTGAAATAGAGGAGGCCCGCATCAATGAAGAGAATGCTGTCAAAGCCTGCCTGGCCAGTCTTGAAATAGCTGCTGTCCACATAGCTTTCCAGCATCTCGCAGAACTGACCAAGAGTGATTTTGCCGTCAGTGAAAGCAATCTCCCCTGCTTTGGAGAGGGAACCAAGTTCGCGGAGACCGTCTGTCAGCGCTGAGCTGTCGGAATATTCCTCTTCTGTCAGAATACCGGTGGAAGCTGCATGCAGTATCTCCTTCGCAAGCACGACCCAATAGTCTATTGCCATGCGTCCCGATGCTTTCTTCTTGAGCGCATGAATCCACCCTGAAAAGGGAACGCCACCCACCTCTCCGATCGGGTCGAATGCTTCAAGGCTTTCCCCGTTTGGAAGATCCTCGGGGAGATGGGCTGCAGATTCCTCAACTTCCCCGAGACTGTTTCCGGAAGAAGCGAAGAAGTCGTGTTCGAGCAGTCGCATCACCTTGCTCTTCGTGACAGGACCATTGAGAATATCCAGGACACAGGCCAGAAAGGAGTAGTGCCTGATGCTGCTGAGTTTCTTCCTTCCCTCACCGTCAACGCGCAACCCGTACTCGCCGAATATGGCAATGGCCTCCTCCCTGTAATCCTCTGCCGATCTCGAAACTACCGCAAAGTCTGACTGGCTGAGACCACTGCCCGACAGCTCAGCGACTATTCTTCTGGCCACCTCCCTCAACTCCCTTCTCCTGTCGGGAGCACCGAAGATGTCTCTGGTCGCTTCGCCCTGGCCGGCTGCTTGCCCCTCTGTTCCACTGGTGACTCCCGGGATTGCGCGCATAATATACTGGACGGAGCGCCTGCCTATGTCCGCATTTCTGAAAAATATGGCCACCTCGGCCACCGATGCAAGTTTCTTCAAGAGTTCTATAAGCACGCTGTCTGCAAATACAAGTCCTGCCACCACAATTCGCCTTACTACCGAATGGAGTAAGCACTCCGCATTTTTTGATGCGGCGTGAACGAGGAGGTACCTGTCGTAGAATCCGATCCCCGCAAGCTGGTTCATCCTGCTTTCGTACGTGCGGCTGAACTCCGAAAGGATCGATGTTCTGGCATTCTCCATGCTGCTTCCATCTGAACCCTTTACCAGCAGTTCTTCGGCCGATCCCTCCGAACTGATGATGTTTGGCCACAACGGCTTGAATTCCCTGAGGAGCACATCTGCGAAGCCGCCAATGCCATCGCTTCCTTTGCGGAAATCGAATTCGTCAACAATTTCCCTGGCTATGAGCTGAATCAGCTGGTCGGGAAGTACAACGGGCTTGACCCCTTTCGCTTCCAGCACAATCCTCGAGGAAAGCTCATCGAACGTCATGAAAAGCGATGAATCAACAAACCCGTCCTTCTCCAGCAGGTAATCAGTTATTTCCTTGACCGCAAACGAATCTGGAACGACATAGAGAGTTTCACCTCTGCTGCTGCCAGAATACTCATCGACCACTGACTGCAGCGGATCTCCGAATGAAAAATGGACACCGGCAACCATCTTCTAACACCCGTATTCAGGGACATTGATCGTCATGGCAGGTTCAGTTCACTAAACATCCTGCACTCGGCTTTTAAGTTTATTATGGGTGTGCTGTATGCACCCTGCCCGGGCTGCACTCCCGGTCAGTGCGGAATGCGCACATGTCGCGGGCCCGTTGTTCAGACCTCTTTTCCCTTGCCTTCCCTCAATGCCTTTTCGTAGACATATCTTGCTGTGATGAGATCTTCCAGTCCAATACCAAGCGACTTGAAAATCGTCCTGTCTGTGGTGGAGTGGGGATTGTGTTTAAGCCTGCCTGCCAGGACCTGCCAGCACTCGGTTAAGTGCTCCTCCTCAAGATTACCGGACTGAAGTGCTCTGACAAGATCACCGGACTCGATTATCGCCTGTTCCCTGGAATCGACGACCACCGTCTTTGCGGAGCAGAATGTTGGCGTCTCAAGCTCGGCGGCCTCTATCCTGTTTGCGCCTATGGCATTGATGTGGCAGTCACCCGGCACAGAACTGTCTGAGATCACGGGGTCCTTGGATGTTGTAGCTGTCACAAGTATGTCCATGCTCCCGAAATCAGCCGACGACTTCACTCCTTCTGCATTCAGGCCGTACTTCTTCGAAATCATTTGTGAAAACGACATTGCCTTTTCGGCTGACCGGCCGCTGACCACAACACGGTCAATGTCACGCACGGTTGTCACCGCCTCTATCTGCGTCTCCGCCTGGTAACCTGTGCCTACACAGGCCAGTACCTCGGCATCCTTCCTCGACAGCAGGTCTGTCATCACTCCTGAGGCGGCACCCGTCCTGAGCTGGCCCATCCTGCTTGCCTCTACAATGCATACTGGCTTTGTGTCTTCCACTGAAAAGAGCAACACAAGAAAACTGGCATCAATCCGGTTGCCGTAATATGCCTTAAGGCCCGAATAACCTATGCTGTCAACAGCAACCGGAAGTATGTTTAGCGATCCCCTGCTCGTCCTCACCCTGCTTCTTGGCAGCCCATCCACTTTCCCTTCTGCCTGAAGCTCGAAACCGATCCTCACCTGCTCTATTGTCTCCTTCATTGTGAGCAGTTCATCAACGTCCTGTTCACTGATGTACAGTGTCATGGGGAAATCACTCACTTCTTGCTGTGCACTCCACCGGACTGCTGGCCAGCTGTCTTAAGCGCAGACCTTCCCATCTGGTCCCTCAGGGCATAAAGAGCCTGCCTGCTGAACTTGTTGGAATCGACGCTTCTGAACGGTCTCGTCACGACACCTTCCCTGTCTATCACGAAGGCGAATTTCCTCGGTTTCTTCACAATCAGGCCTTCCATTGCGCCATACTTCCTGAAGAGGGCACCGGTTGGTTCCGGGAAAATCGGGTAGTTGAGCTGGTGCTCGTCATGGAACTTCTGGACGGAAGCGGCGTCCGCATATATCGCCACAATCACCGAAGCCTTCAGCGCGAGAAACTCGTTGAAATCGTCCCTGAAATTGTCGGCTATCTCGGCTGTATCCGAATGGTTTATGTCCGGGAGGAATACAAGCACCACCGGTCCCGACTGTATGACTGTATTGAGGTTGGCAATCGTCCCATCCCCCGAGGTCAGGCTGAAGTCTGGCGCTTTTGTCCCTTTTTCAGGTGCCTTCATCGTTTCACTCCGTTCGTCTCGGTTCGAAATCAATGCTCCAGCTTAAACTTGTCGTCCGCTTCATTCGCAGCCTCTCTCCGCTTGGTGGCGGGAGAGGCTGTCCATATTGTGATGGTTCATTCGATGAAAGCCTCCAAGGTGCATGGAGCGGCTTGTCCCCGGCGCAGCAACTGTCCCAACGCCGGTGCAAGGACAGCTGCTGAAATGTTAATCTTTGTCATGGAACCCCCTCGTAGAACGCTATGTTTTCTTTTTTGTCGCCTGATCGGGAAAAGTCTGATCCACGCTCAATTGTGTCGAGGTTTATAAGCTCCCGAACGATCCGGAGCTAATTGTGCTATTAGTTTTGCCAATCATGTAGCATCAAAAACTACAAAATGTTTAAATCAAACGCGCCAATTCGAAGCTTAGGGCTGAATAATGACTACAATAATGGAACATGTAGTGAGCTCTGAACAAGAGGACATTCCGGACTTCGAACTTAGCCCGAATGCAAGGTTCAATTCCAGGGCGGAAGCCTGGAGCGAGCTCAGGCATCTACTGACCGATGAAATGAGGCCTCTGAGGGTAACAATGAGCCTTTGCCCGGAGTGC
>JAKAPY010000181.1 GCA_021811925.1 Thermoplasmata archaeon
AATTTCATGGAAGAACAAGGACAGCTATGGAAAGAGCATACCCACCAGGAACAGGGCGCAGTTATACAGGCTCAGGAAGTGGCAGAGAAGAATAAGGGTAAGCAACGCGACGGAGCGGAACCTCGCGTTCGCCCTTGGTGAACTTGACAGAATGGCCTCGTCAATGGGACTTCCCAGGAATGTCAGGGAGACAGCTGCGATGATCTACAGGAAGGCTGTCACCAACAATCTGATCAGGGGAAGGAGCATTGAAGGGGTTGTGGCGGCATCGCTTTACGCAGCCTGCAGGCAGTGCAATGTTCCAAGGACGCTGGATGAAGTCGCTGGATCAAGCAGGGTCGGAAGGAAGGAAATAGGAAGGACCTACAGGTTCATGACAAGGGAACTGAAACTCAAGCTCATGCCCACCAAGCCGCAGGACTATGTATCCAGGTTCTGCAGCGAGCTTAAACTCAGCGGGGACGTGCAGTCGAAGGCGGCGGAAATACTGAAGGAAGCTGGAAAGAGGGAGCTTACCTCCGGAAGGGGACCGACAGGGGTCGCAGCTGCTGCAATATATGTTTCCTCCATAATAGCCAATGAGAGAAGGACTCAGCGCGAAGTTGCAAATGTGGCCGGTGTCACCGAGGTGACAATCAGGAACAGATACAAGGAACTGACAGAGAAGCTGGGCATAGAAGTGGAACTCTGACATAGAATTCAGGGCAAATGGCGACTCAGCTCCAGATACTGCACGCCTGACTTTCCCACCCTTGCAAACAGGATCTCCTTGCGTACACCGTGGGCGACCCTGACCGCCCTCGATATCTCCGGCCACGTGGACATGAATCCCTTGGTCACCGCATGAACAAGGAAGCGGGCGTGCGCCTTCTCGGGATCGGAATCGTATGCCCTGAAATGCGAGCCGTACTTGAAACCTGTCTTGACTGCAAAACCGCGATCCTTCAGGTCCTGGTATACTGCCAGCTTCTGTTCAAATTCAGGATCAATCCTCGCTGCCGCCTCAGTGACAGAGCCAAGGGTCGCGTTTTTTCCAGTCTTTGCGCTTCGTACCTTCAGCGCCTTCTTCATCATCAGGTGGACTGCTTCGAGCAGTGAAATCTGCAGGCCGGGTCCCAACGCGTTGCCATAGAATCCGGTCTTCCTGATCTTGTCCGCTGCCTCAGCATCGCTTACAACAACCCTGTCGACAAGAGCTATTCCCTGGAAGGCTGTATCGAAGCTTTCCCGCATCCTTGCTGACGGCTCGACGGTCTTGATCCTGTAGTAAGTGATATCACCCTCTTCATCCACGACTGACAGGATTACATCCTTGCCCGTTCCTTCTGCGCCCTCGCAGATTGAAAAGAGATCGTCGAGATCAAAAAGAGAGCGCTCCGAAATCGTAAGGACAAATGCCCTTGGCGATGAATTCTTCGGCGTCTCCCCGCGGCCGTAGAGAAGGAAATCTATGCTCTCCGGCTTGCCATCGGCAAGATTGACAATCAGCCCTCTTTTCCTCATGTCACAGTATGCAATGTAACGTACCTCGAAATTCGAGATTCTCCTCGAAGCGTAGGTAAGCAGCTGGCCGAAGTCCATGACCTGACCCTCCTGGTCGGCTACGCTGAGTCTTTCACTTTCGAAGAGATAGAGCGTCTCCAGGAGGTTCAGCTTGAGTGAGCCGCCGCTCTGTGGTTCCCCGTAACAGCCCTTGTTATGTATCCTGCTCGCCTCGGATTCATCGTTTATGACTGCTGTGCTCTTCTGGAATATCGCGACCATTGGTGATAAAATGTGCATTATCAGTTAAAGTTTGTTACAGGGCAAATGCATGCAAAAGAGATAAAGTGACGGAAGTCATAGGGAGTGGATATGGCAGCACGCGAAGACAGAACGGTAAAGATGCTCAAGAAGTCTGTCGAGGATGCCCAGAAGCAGGTAAAAAAAGGTATCAATGCGCTGAAAAAAGCCTCTGAGGGCGCCGTAGGGATGGCAAGAGAGGCGAAGCCTCTGGGAAAGGATTTGATGAATCTGGCGGACGCCATTGGGGCGGCCTTTGAGAAAGCTATCCCTGAGATGACAAAGGATCTCAGGAATATGGAAAAGGCGGCGGTCAAGAGAGCGAAGGATGCCTTGAAGAAGAAGTGAGGCGCATAACTTGAAGGATAAACCGGACATAGAAGAAGTGATGAGTTCATTCTACGGCGACGAAGCGGTAACAGCGATTGTACAGCTCAAGGTTGACACAAAGGAGGCCGACAGCATTGCAATGACTGTTGCAAAGCACGAGGCGATATTCGATGTTTACATGGTAACGGGCGACGCAGACATAGTGGTTAAGGCAAAATTCAAGAATTACTCGCATGTCAAACGTTTCCTTGTCGACACCCTTGGTGCGATAAAGGGCGTCAAGGAAACAAAAACAATGATGGTTGTCACGGCCTTCAAGGAGAACGGGCAACTCGAAGACATAGGGGTGCCCAGATAATAGGGCCGACGTCTGAATAATGCCGGACTAGCCCGAGCGCGGTCTGCATCAGGAGCCTTTTAATAAGCCCCCGGGTCTACATCGGGACTGCGTGTCAGATGGAAAGCTAATATAGAGAGAGACTTTACGTTTGAACGTGCGGTAGAAGGAAGGACAACCCCATGGACGGTGAACTGATCATGACCAATGATGAAAGGCTCAAGCAGATAATTGACGTACTGAACCAGCTTGCAGAAGACACTTCGGTCCCCAGAAACATCAGAAAGGGCGCAACCGAGGCAATCAACAAACTCATGTCAAAGACGGAAGCTCTCGACGTGCGTTCGGCGAGTGCAAACATAATTCTGGATGAACTTGCAAACGACCCTAACATTCCGCTCCATGGCAGGACAATAATCTGGAACATAATGAGCCAGCTTGAAACGCTGAAATAAGGCACGCTACAGCTGCTTGCTGTAATATACAATCTCGAGGTTTCTGATCATTCCCCTGCCCGTTTCGGAGTATCCGTTCTTTTCGTAGAGCCTCCGGGCGGCTGCCTGAGACAATGATGTATCGAGCCTCACCATGCCGTATCCGATATCCCTGTAGCGCTGCTCGGGTGCCATAAGCATAACCGTCCCGAATCCCCGCCGCTGAAATTTAGGCAGGACCGCATCCTCCCTATCTCAGCCGTCGCTTTGTCGCTCTTCTTCAGGGCTCCCATTGCAACGATTGCTGAATCGAGCGTACCTCTGCGAGAAAATCTCCTCCCGCATTGATGTACATCTCCTGAATATGCTTGAGGTCGTCGTCCCACGGACCAATCCCCAGATGGGCGCCTGTGTCGCTGAGAGCCAGATTGTGAATATCCCAGACCTCCCGGGAATCACTTTCTTCATAGCGCCTGATTGCCAGCATCCTTTCACCGGTTCTGCGGTGTCCGGAAGGCGCCTGGCAGCATATCAATCCTGCTTACATGGCATATCCTTGAGAAAGGCAGGAAGGGAATGTGACACTCTTCTTGACTGAATTTAAATACAGAGCGACGATCCATGTCTCCGGGCTCAGGACAAAACACAAAACTCCGGGGAAGATAAAGCGGCTGTAGTCTAGTGGTAGGACTGAAGCTTCCCAAGCTTCAAACTCGGGTTCGAATCCCGGCAGCCGCACATAGTTCTGGTTCGGATTCACCGGGATACGAACCTTCAGCTGATTCTGCAATTACGATTTTCATTTCTCCTTGCGCGTGACTGTCTGGAAAGAAGGAATTGTAGCGGAGTCGCACATGCTCCGCCACCTCCTTTTGCGAAATATGAGTATATATCGCTGTCGTCTCAATGCGGGCATGTCCCAGGTGGATTTGAACCTCCCTGATGT
>JAKAPY010000182.1 GCA_021811925.1 Thermoplasmata archaeon
GCCCGCAGCTGCAGGTCGTCTTGGCGTTGGGGTTGTTGAAAGTGAATCCGGATCCCTGCAAGGAGTCAACGTAGTCAATCTCTGTGCCTTCGAGATACGTTGCGCTCTCCCTGTCAACGACTACCTTCACCCCTTCCTTCACGACCTGAAAATCGTTGAGCACATCTACCTTGCTGTCAAAGCTCAGGCCGTACTTGAACCCGCCACAACCTCCACCCGCAATGTATACCCTGAGGGCGGGCTTCTGGTTGTCTTCAGGCACGAGCGCCTTCACTTTGGCTATTGCCCTTTCCGTGAATATGACATCGAACATTTACAGTCACCTTTATTTAGCCTCATTAGTGGAGCAATTAATATTTATATTTTGACCGTAAAATGCGACAAGTAGCGATGTTTTGCACCGGTTCTCACCTTTCACCGACCAGCAGGACCGCCTTTCCCACCTGCTCCGCCGACTCTATGTAGTCCTGTGCGGCTGCTGCCTCGCGAAGTGAAAAAACGCGTGCTACCACAGGATCGAGTTTCCTGTCGAACACAAGGTCCATGACAGTCTCAAATTCGGCCGAGTTCCCCATTGTGGAACCAATTATCTGCAGCTGCTTCCAGAAGATGAACCCCAGGTCGGCTGCAACAGCGCCGCCTGAAGTCCGTCCGTAATTAACAAGCCTGCCTCCCTTTCTCAACGACCTGAGCGTGTCCTTCCACAGCGCAGATCCGACAGAGTCGAGTGCTATGTCGAAGCCGCCGTGCTTGTTTTCATCCATGTACTTCTTCGCCCAGCCTTCCCCTTTTGTAACTATAACATCGTCGGCGCCAATCCTGAGCAGCGCATCCGCTTTTTCCTCGCTCCGTGTAGTGGCAACCACCCTGGCATCGAACAGCTTCGCGATCTGTATCGCTGCGGTCGACACTCCTCCGCTTCCACCTGTAACAAGGACAGAGTCGCCGAAGCCTATTCGCGCCCTGCCTTCAAGCGCATGCCATGCGGTGAGATAGACGAGGGGCGCGGCAGCTGCCTTCACAATTGGAAATCCGGATGGAACAGCCTTTACATTCCTGGCCGGGACTGCGACAAACTCGGCATATGCACCGGGAATGTGCTCTCCAATGATCCTGAAATGTTCGCACAGCGGCTCCTCTCCCCTCCTGCAGTAAGTGCACTGTCCGCAACCCGTCCCTGGATTGATGAGGACTGTCTGCCCCCTGCGTATTCTTTCCACCCCGGCGCCCGTGTCCTCGACCACACCGGCCGCGTCGCAGCCGCCGATATGGGGAAACTGGACCTTCACGCCTGCCGAACCGTCCCTCACGGTTATGTCCAGGTGGTTGACAGAGGTCGCGTTTACCCTGATTAGCACGTCATCATGTCCTGGCCCCGGAACATCAACATCTTCCATGGACAGTTCGCTTGAGGGGCCATGTCTGCGAAATGTGACAGCTTTCATGCTGCGCCGATCTTTCCCTGCGTCCATGATTTCATGAAGAACGGTAAATGTACTTTGAAGTTGCGCACGCGATCATGCTAAAATTGATCAGAATGTTTTACGATGTTCTGAGCGCCGTTCAACGCTTGAACCAAAATGGGAATATAAGGTAAGACCTTTGTCAGCCGTTGATGATCGGAGAGGAGAACCAAACAAGATTTTCATCCGAATTGTTTGGGGAAGGCAAAATATGGCTCTCTGCTGACTTCAGGACGGAACTGCTGAACGCGGCAATTGAGAAGGCTGGAAGCATAAACCAGCTTGGAAGGGTGCTTGGATACAGATCGAGGGTCCATCCGGGATGGAGCGTCAGGCAGCTTCTCACGGGCGCCCAGCCATTCACCTACCAGCGGCTCGTCACCCTGTCGGAGTATACTGGATGTCCAATGGACAGGATAATGAAGTACCAGGTGCCGAGGAGAAGGGCTCGCAATCACCAGAACTTCGTGACAAGGGCCGATCTCTGAAACAGGCCGTCCCGTCCACCCCGAAAAACAGTCATAATGCAGTTAAATCGTCAGCAGCGGGCGGCAAAACATTTTAAAAGTGACCGCACTAGTAACATCGATACAGATGCCTGAAGACGTGAGAAATCTTGTCATAATAGGGTCCGGACCGGCCGGGCTGACCGCCGCGATATACGCATCAAGGTCACTGCTGAAACCGCTGGTGGTTGCAGGGAGAACGCCGGGGGGCCAGCTGATGATCACAAGCGAAGTGGAAAATTTTCCGGGCTTTCCGGAAGGGATAATGGGCCCTGACCTCATGGTGAAGATGAGGGAACAGGCAGAGAAGTTCGGGACCGATTTCCTTGACGACGATATCACTTCCGTTGATTTCGGGAAGAGGCCTTTTGAGCTCAGGGTGGGAGACCGCACCCTTCTTGCAAAGACGGTGATAGTTGCCACCGGGGCAAGCGCGCTCTGGCTTGGGATAGAGTCGGAAAAGAGGTTCATGGGGAAGGGCGTTTCAGGATGCGCGACTTGCGACGGCGCATTCTTCAGGAACGTTCCGCTTGCAGTCATAGGCGGAGGGGATTCGGCGCTGGAAGAGGCGCTCTTCCTGACAAGATTCGCCTCAAGTGTAACTGTTGTGCACAGAAGAGATGAGCTTCGCGCATCCAAGATAATGATCAAAAAGGCGAATGAGAACGGGAAGATATCATTCATCTGGGACTCGGTTGTCAAGGAGATTGTGGGCGACAAGACTGTCAGCGGAGTGGTTCTTGCTAATGTGAAGACAGGGGCGGAGACGAAGCTTGATGTCAAGGGTGTGTTTGTGGCAATTGGTCACAAGCCCAACACGGAAGTATTTGCGGGCCAGCTTCCGCTGGACGAGAAAGGTTATATCAGGTTGAAACGGGGAAGCAGCACCGAGATAGAGGGTGTTTTTGCATCCGGGGACGTCCATGACCACAGGTACAGGCAGGCCGTAACAGCTGCAGGATGGGGATGCGTTTCAGCACTCGACGCCCAGAAATACCTCGAGGAGCACACCACGGGCTGAAATGGCGCATTTCACGAGGCGGAAGGCAAAAGTATGGTAACAAAATTGTATGCCTTTCCCTCGTGTTCGGAAACGCTTATTGAAACGCTCCCTTCGTAGCGTTTGCTAAGCATAATCACCGCCATGAGGTCAGCATTACCCCTCAGCAGCGTGTCCATGTCGTCCACCCGGGACATTGACTTTGGCATGGGGTTCGCTGGCAATCCCTCGGGAGCTATTGTGACCACGACCGATCTCTTCAGAGTCAGTGCCTCCCTTGCAGTCACGTGGAATTTGTCGAAAGCGCTGTTCATGCCTGCGACGAATGAAACTGCATGTTCGAAGAGTTCTGGGAGGTGCGCATCCGCGAGGACCGAGATATTTTCCTGCATGCTGACTGAAGAGGATATGTGCCTTCCGTTCTCATTTCCGGATTTTGCCAGCCCTTCCTTTGCGGATGAGAGGATGTCCTGGGGCTTGACCGTCATCTCCTCAACGGTTCCCTTGGCGAGCTGTGCAAGTTTTGAAAATGAGTTTATCAGGTTTCCGACAGTCTTGGACTGGATGAGTATGTTATCAATGATCTTCCTGTTCTGGGGCGCGGCCGTACCCCTGAGAAGCTCCGAGAATGTGAGTATCGCCTGGTTCAGGTCCCCTATGTCATGCTCCATGATCTTGTTTATCGTCTCGAGATACTGCGCATATTCGTGAATCCTCTTCTCGAGAGTATTCCTTTCGACCACCAGCGCTGCACCCTCGTATGACGCCCTCACCGCATCAGGCAAATGGTTTGTGTAACCCGGCTCCCTCATCACAATCTGTACCGTCCCCTT
>JAKAPY010000183.1 GCA_021811925.1 Thermoplasmata archaeon
TAAAGACATAGTGTGAAGAGGCTCATTGTTTACTGACAGATTGTAGTATAGTGAACTCGAGTTGCCTATTGCCTGACTTATGGAATAATGAGTCCTCTGCATTTCATTGGTGATGGACGATACATTCCAGTAATAGTAAAATGAGCCGTAGTAGACATGCACGAGCGGCCCCGTTCCATTGAGTTGCTGCAGGGTGAACTTGTTTGCGGCGGAAGAATTGTTGCTACGCGAGTAATTGGAGAGAAAGATGGATGGTACGCCGTAAATCATCTGCAGTGTCTGATTCAGTGTGCTGTTCAGACCGTATATCGCCTGGTTCGTCTGCGACATCAGCGCGTATGTTGCGTTGAGTTCACTTTTCGCACCATGGGTTACTGCAGTCAGCGTGCTGTTCTCTACCGTTAGAGCAGACGTCACATTTCCGCGGATGCTGTGAGCCGCAAAATAGCCCGCGACGTCATTCTGAATGGTGCTGAAGGATGCTATGACAGCGGGGGAGTTGACGTCGGTGCCTGCAGTTACGATGACGATGCTGTGGCCGCCGGCTGAGGCCTCATGAGGGAAGTATTCGGCAAGATATTTCTGCGCCTTTGCCGACATGGAGTTTGACGGAAAGATGCCGGAAGAGATATTGTAAGATGTCTCACCGAAAAGCATGGGAGCGAAGGGTCCGAGAATGACAAGCGCGATTATCCACGCGACGATTATCTTCCCGCTGTTCCTCTGGGAGAAAGCACCGACCCTTGCAAATGTGCGTTCAAGCAACGAATCACTCAGCCATTCTGGTTCTCTGCAGGTTGATTGCGATATTCTTCTAGGAAATAAGGTTGACTGAAAAAGCTAGCGCAAGCAAGTGATTTCTATCATGCGTAAGCGAGCGTTAAAACATGGGGGATGAATGTCTCTTGCATGCGCCGGAATGGTACTTCTCTTGCCATCGACGGAACGGTTAATCAAGAAGGGCAGGCCCCAATTCAGGATCGTGGAGGGAAAGGGCCAGCACCTTCCCAAGAGGAAGGCGTTTCTTCTCAATGAATCACAAGCCGCCCGGCAAGGGACAGTTTTTTGTCTGCAGGAAGCCGCCCATTTCAAAGTGGGGGATGTCACGAGCAATCTGGCAGAGTATGCCGTCAGCATACATTGCATTGACGAGATGAATGACGGACTCAAGTTGCAATCCGCTTGGGTCTCGCGGTGTCTCGCGACATATCCAAACCGTACCTCTTTACCTTCTCGATATCCATGCCATTTGACCGGCAGATGTGCTCTATTCTGTGCATCATGAGCCACCCACCCAGAGGGATGAGGCTGGAAATGCCGAGTCTGGACATGACTCTGCCCTGACTGGATGACGGGGAATCGCGTGCGGCTACCTTTGCCAGGTGTCTGTAAGCCGCATAGTAGACAGCAAGCTGTGACTCGTTCAGCTGAATCCGGGAGAACGACCTGCTCTTCATCAGGCCCAGCGGTACGTTCTGCATCGGCGTTATTGTGAACTCGAACGGTTTGCCGTCAAACATGGAATTGCTGAGCCTGTTTATCAGCTCCACAGTGTCCCAGTTGTCTTCGTCTGTTTCCTCCCTCTGGCCCACCTGGCAGGTGAGAGCAGGCCGCCAGAAATTCCTGTTGAAGTTATGGACACCCCACCAGACAATGTCCTGCCAGCTGCCGTCTGAACCTATGCGCAGAGGCAGCGTCTTGTTAGGCATGTGTATCCTGGCCAGTCGCTCGCTGCCTGTTTCAACGCCGACCTGAACGCCAATCCAGTTCGAAGGGCATGCCCTGGCAATGGTCCCCAGTTCCTTCACAAGCGAAGGGTATGACGCAGGAATGGAGATACGCCCGTGAGTGGGATTCGTTGACGATATGCCCGGAACGGACATAACGCCGGAAAACAGCTCCACGAGAGCGTCTCTGTTGGGCTCGAACATGCGTCCGTGTCTGTAAGCGAATATTTCGTCAGAATGCAGCCAGGCGTTGCGAAATCCGCCGCCGGTTGCGTTGACCGCGACTTCCTTCTTCACTTTCTCCAGGGGATAGTATCTCGAAGGTCTAAGCGTCACCTCGCAGAAATCACAGCCGACGCCACATCCCCTCATGACTTCAGTCATGCCTTTTGCCGACGGCCCGACAATCTCGGGAATGTCATCCAGCGAAGGATAGCTTTTCACACCGGGCTTCCTTGTAATGAACCTCCCATCATCTCTGTAACTTCTGTGAAAATTTTCATCAAAACTCAGGTAACCGTTGTAAAGGAAGCTGGTGTCTATATTGCCTCTCGAAATGCATTCGAACAGCTCGCATGCAATATCGTCCGCCTCTCCCTGGAATGCATAATCGATGCCGCATCTGTCAAGCTCATCAGGGAATAGGGTGAATTCCCACACCCCGGGCCCTCCGACGACGAGCCTCGCCTTCTTCCCCTTTCTGGCCCCATTCACCTTCGCCAGGAGCCCATACCATTCCCTGCGGACCCACGGATAGCCTTTACTGTCGAACAGTACGGTATATGAAACTGTCAGTGGTCCGGTTCCCAGGGGGTCCATGGTGCTGATACCTATTACTTCAGTATCGTCCCGAATGAAACGGGAAAGATGATCTTCGTGGGCAACCACAACATCCTCCCTCCTGTTGTGCCTGAGAAGAGCGGCCTCCAGCTTACGGACGGAGTATGGAGCGAATTTGACTCTTCCGTCTGGCAGGGCGGGCGAAGACTCGCCTTTCAGGTAATTGTAGAATATTTCCGGCAGGATATCCGAAGGTGCGCAGGACAGGAAATCCAGTAGCGGAAAATTCCTGTAATCGTAGTTCAGCGTCGCGTCAGAAACCAGAACGTATTTGGCCAAATCCACCCTCCTAAGATATTTGAAGCGGGACGATCAGGACAGAGGGTGCTTCAGTTGTCGGCTCGGGATTCAAACCGAAGCATTCCATCTCCGATCTAATACCCGCCTGCTCTCTGGTTCGCTATGCCGACCTTTAAGAGTCCGAATCTCATTAATAAATTTACGCCACGACATCAGCAGGAAACTCATGGTGCCAGGCACTTGCCTGCTGGAAAACAGATGCGTAGCAAGGACAACGTGCTCCTCCTTTGCAACCATGTCGGCAACTTCCCTCAGGCGATCATACAGAACTGAGATTTCTCGGACCAGAACGATCCCCGGAAATTTTCCATTCCCTGCGATGGAAGCCGCATACGCATCTATTTCGGCCCGATTTTTGTTTAGGAGGATTCAACATTCCATGTTACTCCAGTCATAAATTCAAATCTGCCTGCAGTTCCTTCCCCCTGCTGAGTTTCTCAACTATGCTGGAAAGACTTCTCAGTTCTTCCTCATCAAGGAGGCCCATCCTTTCCTCTATCAGTGCATTATAGACCTTTCTCGCCACAGCGGTCCTGCGTTTGCCTTCGGCTGTCAGCGATATGTATATCAGCCTCCTGTCTCCCTCCCGCCTTACCCTTCTGACCAATTTCTCCGTTTCCAGTCTGTCGGTCAGCAGGGTAATTCCTGCCTTTGTGATCATCATTTTATCTGCAATTTTCGCCATGGATGTCGGACCATTTTCATCGAGTGTGGAGAGTATCCTGAATTCCATCAGGGAGATATCATGGCTCTTCAGCCTCTGGTCCAGCTCCTTCTTCATCAGTCTCATTGCATCCGTGAACCTCAGCCATGCTTCATGAGAGT
>JAKAPY010000016.1:0-4194 GCA_021811925.1 Thermoplasmata archaeon
ACGCCTAGCTCGGTTGCTATATTTCTCTGTTTTACTCCTTTCGCTCTTAATTCTGCAGCTTTTGTTTTAATTGATATGACTTTATTTGCCGCCTCGATTTTCTTCTTCTGAAGTTCGAGCTTCATTAATTGGTTTTCTTCCCTGAGCGCCTTTATTTCCCTTTCCTTCTTTGCTTCCTCAAGTGCCATCCTCATCTTCTGCCTGAACTGCAACGCTTTCGTCTCGTTCTTGCCGGAAGGGGTCTCGCCCTCCCAGAGCCTTTCGAATTGTGTCTCCTTCTCCGACGGCAAATTCAACACCCTGTATGATGATGGACAACTGTTTGTTTCTTTAAACCTTTGCATGCCGCCGCGGCAGGGAAAAACACGCCAGAATATATCTGAAGACATCATTCTGACACGCAATGAGAACAGCAAATGATATTGAAGAGAACGACATCGGATGCACCTGTAAGGATAACATGGAGCTAACTTGTCGTGCACGCCTGGTATTCACAGGATTGATTTGAATGGGTGGACCGGAAAGGGACAAAGGTAAAGAAAGGAGGCACACGCTGGCGGGCCTTGCATTAATGGTCGTTGTTGTCGCGGCATTGCTCTATGCCTTCGATCTGTTGCTCAACAATTTCATACTGAAGACATATGCGGCGCCGCTTGTGAGCTATCAGGCATCGATAATAGCGGTGGCAGTTCTCGCTGTCGGATATGCACTGATAACACTTCTCACAAGAATCCTGCTGGACATCGTGTCGCGGAGGATCGGGAGGGCCAGGGCTGTTACCATAAAGTACCTATTTTCGCTCGTTGCATACCTGGTGCTTGCATTCGTCGTCCTGGACCTGCTGCAAGTGAATCTCTCCGGGCTCATCGTCGGCAGCGCTTTCACGGCGATAGTCCTTGGACTTGCTTCCCAGACGGTTCTTTCCAACTTCTTCGCCGGCCTGGTCCTTGTCATAGCGAGGCCAGTCTACGCTGGCGAACGCATTACGTTTGCAACCTGGCAGTTCGGCGTCGTGGCACCCGCCTATCCGCCAAAGTTCTTTTCGAACGATTTCCTGATTAGCGGTTTCACCGGCGTGGTCGAGTTCATTGGTTTCCTGTACGTTGTGTTCACTCTCGACGACGGCAGGACGGTAAAAATACCGGCGGGGATCTTCATTCAGGCACTGATAACAATCAATTCCAGGACACAAAGAATGAAGGTGAGGGCCAAGTATGAGGTGGAGAAGTCGGTTGACACTTCCGCCGCGATAGAGGCGGTCAGGAATGCGGTCTCGAAACTCCCGCGAGTTGCCCCGGGGACGGTGCCCCAGGTGTTTGTTTCGGAGACAACGCTGAATACGTATATCCTCGCAATCGACATCTTTACGGAATCCCAGTTTGAGGAACCGGTGAGGAGCGAGATATTGCAGTCGGCTATCGGCACGATTACTGCCCTGAAGTCCGCATCCGCGGGGAAAAAGTGAAGCAGCAGGCCACAGCACTGCCGCGCGGCGGGAATTCTAAATACGGACTGGACTATTGCCAGAGGTTCAGATGGCATCGGCGATTGGCGTCGTTGGCAGATTCCGGGGTGAGTTCGAGGCGCTGGGTGGAAGGGTGCATATTGCGAGGACGCGGGATGACGCGATTGAGTCTGTCGGAAAGCTGCTCTCAGGGAGAGTAAGGAGCGTCCACGCATCCCGCGGTCTCATGCCACCACTTGCGGAGAGACTGCGGAAGTTCGGAATAGAAGTGCTGGATGACAGCCGCCCTGATGACTATTCGGAGCCGGGTACGGGCATAACGGAGGCACAGTATGCTGTTGCATCCGCGGGCTGCATTGTGGAAATAGCTGACGAAGAAGCAACAAGGCTTGCCTCTGCTGCCACTCTGCTTCATGTCGCCATCCTCGACTCTGCCAACATAATTGAGAATCTTGCCGGTCTCGCCCCAATAATCAGGAGGAGCCTGGGCGTCAGCGGCAGAAAGCCGGTGATAACACTTATCAGCGGACCATCCAGGACTTCAGACATAGAACTCAAGGACGTGGTGGGTGTCCACGGCCCGAACGAAGTCCATGTGGTGGTTTACGGGGACACATTATGAATGATGATTACAGACACCTCATGGAAAGGATTCGACTTGCCCTCAATGATGGCGCAAGGATATCCGCACTGTCGCGCGCGGTGAAGCGCGGAAGGGATGCAAGAAAGGCTCAATTTTCCAGAATGGAGAATCCCTCCGCCTTCGTCTCCGAAATCAGGACGCTGAAAACAGGAGCCGTTGCGCACATGGACGACTTGGTCAGAACATTCTCGGAACGTGCCGCGGATAACGGCTGCTCTGTTCATGTCGCAAAGAATGCGGATGATGTTGTAAGCTACATATCCGGCCTGGCGTCCAGGTCTGGCGCAAAACTGCTTTCAAAGTCAAAGTCGCTGACAACGGAGGAGATAGAGCTCAACAGGAGGCTGGAGGAAAAGGGCCTGGAGGTGGTTGAGACGGATCTCGGCGAGAGGATAATACAGCTGGCAGGAGAGAAGCCGTTCCACCTCGTCTTTCCTGCAATCCACAGATCGCAGGAGTCGATATCAGAGCTGTTCACCGACAAATTCGGTTACCCTGTTCCGGACTCGCTTGAAGGGATAATGGCTGCAATCAGGAAGGAGCTACGGCCTGTGTTTTTCAGCACGGGCATAGGCATCAACGGGGCAAACATCGCCGTTGCCGAGACCGGCACCGTCGTGATTGAAACGAATGAAGGAAATGACAGGCTGGTCAACTCGCTGCCCGATGTGCAGGTCGTGGTTGTGGGAATGGAGAAGATAGTACCCGCCTGGGAGGATGCGATAAGGCTGTTCAACGCGCACCCGCTGAGCGCTACAGGCACGCAGCTGACAAATTACGTCTCCATGATCTCCAACAGGCTCGACATCGGAGGGAAGGAGAGGGAAATGCATGTTGTCATTCTTGACAACGGCAGGTCGGCAATGAGCAGGGATGCCGATTTCAGCGAAGCGCTGAACTGCATTCGTTGCGGTGCCTGCATGAACATATGCCCGACATACGGAGTGGTGGGAGGCCACACCTTCGGGCACATCTATCCGGGGCCGATAGGCATACCCTGGACCGAAGAGATCCACGGGCTTGACAGGGCGAAGTTCGCCCACCTCTGCATATCCTGCGGCCTTTGCCAGACTGTCTGCCCGGCTGGAATTGACATACCGTTGATGATCGCAAAGGTGAAGCAGAAGGATGTAGAGGCCAACGGCCAGCTGTTCGTGAACAGGTTCATGTGCTCCATGGAAAGAATATCCAGGTACCTCAGCGCCACTGCACCCCTGTCGAACTGGGTCGTGGGCAACAGGGTGTCCAGACTCGTCGAGGATCGCCTTTTGGGCGTTGAAAGGACAAGGGCGCTGCCGACATACACAAGGAGGACATTCACGAAGCGGTTCAGGCCCGACGAAGCAGGCGCAAAGGAGCGGCTCGTGTACTTCCCTGACATGTTCGCCAATTACGTTAAGCCGGAAATCGGGCTCAGGACGGTGGACATGCTGCGCGCGGCAGGTGCATCTGTTGTTTCACCGCGTGAACTGAAGCCGAGCGGCGCGCCTTTTTTCCTGTATGGCGAACTCGCACGCGCAACGAAGGTCGCGCTCCACAATGTTTCAGTCCTGCACAAGCTTGTCTCCCTCGGCTACGAGGTAATAAGCACGGAGCCAACGGCAACCTACAGCCTAAGGGAGATATACCCGAAGCTTCTGGGCCGCTCCGCAGAGAGCATGGATGTCTCGGCCCACACATACGAACTCTTTGAATATATGGCGTTGAAGCATCCAGGGGCAAAGCCTGTAAAAGCGGGGGAAAAGGAAAGGGTGCGCCTTGGCTTCCACATACCATGCCACCAGCGGCCGCTGAGTTCAGGAAGATACTCCGTTGCAGCGCTTGAGTCCGCAGGCTACGACGTCAGCGTGATTGAGACTGGGACATGCTGCGGAATGGCTGGCACGTTCGGCCTGAAGAAGGGCCCGCTCGGGGCCGAACTGTCAAGGGCTGTGGCGAAGCCGCTGCTGGAACTTTTCAACGAGCACGAGGACCTGCAGGGTATAGCAACCGAAAGCAGCGTGTGCACAATGCAGCTCGGGGAAGGGGTGCATGTGCCGGTCATGCACCCGGTGGAACTCCTCTCGCCGGGATGATGCACACTGAG